>JBGSRY010000209.1:0-1512 GCA_041737325.1 Rhodoferax sp.
GGTTTTGGCGGCCGACGATTTCTGGTACCCCAGTATGAGGAGGCCGCCAAAACCGACCGCTGCGCGGGTAAAGCAAATAGCGTCAGACTTTAATCGCGGGTCTTAACAAATTCAACGATGCGTTGGGCAGCCTCAAGACACTCTGCCGTATCCGCCACCAAAGCCATGCGAATGCGCCCCAAGCCCGGGTTGTGCCCCTGTGACGTGCGTGCCAAATAGCTGCCCGGCAGCACGGTCACATTGTAGTTAGCGTACAGCGCACGGGCGAACTCAGTGTCGTCACCGGACACATCCGCCCACAGGTAAAAACCGGCATCGGGCAAAGCCACGTTCAGCACTGAACTCAGCAGAGGGGTCACCTGGGCAAACTTGGTGCGGTACAGCGCGCGGTTGTCCACCACATGTGCTTCGTCCTGCCAGGCGGCGATGCTGGCGGCTTGCACCACCGGGCTCATGGCGCTGCCGTGGTAGGTGCGGTAGAGCAAAAAGGGTTTGATCAGCGCCGCATCACCGGCCACAAAGCCACTGCGCATGCCGGGCACATTGCTGCGTTTGGACAGGCTGGTGAGCGAGATCAGGTTCTTGAAATCCGTGCGCCCCAGCTTGGCGGCTGCTTCCATGCCACCCAGCGGCGGCTCGTCGCGGAAATAAATCTCGCTGTAGCACTCGTCCGAACCAATCACAAAACCATACTTGTCACTGAGTTCAAACAGCATTTGCCACTCAGACAAAGGCATCACCGCGCCGGTGGGGTTACCGGGCGAGCAGACGATGAGCAGCTGGGTGCGCGCCCACACCGCTTCGGGCACGCTGGCCCAATCCGGGGCAAAGTTGCGCGCCGGATCACTGGCTACAAAGTAGGGTTCGGCCCCGGCCAGCAGGGCCGCGCCTTCGTAGATTTGGTAGAACGGGTTGGGGCACACCACCAGCGGCTTGGGCTCAAGCGCGTTGGCCGGGCGGTTGACCACGGTTTGTGCCAGGGCGAACAGGGCTTCGCGCGAGCCCAGCACCGGCAACATGTGTGTGGCAGGGTCAACTTTTAAACTGTAGCGGCGCAACAGCCATTGGGCAAAGGCCTCGCGCAACGATGCTTCGCCGGCGGTGGCCGGGTAGCTGGCCAGGCCGCTGGGCGTGCGGGTGATGGCCCCAATCATGGCATCCTGGATCAGCTTGGGCGTGGCGTGGCGTGGTTCGCCCAGGCCCAGGCTGATGGGTTTGAAGGCCGGGTTGGGGGTGATGTCGGCAAACAGCTGACGCAGCCGCTCAAAGGGGTAGGGCTGCAAGAGCGAGAGAAGTTGATTCATGGGCGGCGATTATCCGGGATTGCACACCCCGCCCCCGCCCTGGCCGCCCACTGTGTGGGCCGTGGGTCTTGCTTAACTTGTTTTTTTGCGCGTCGCTGCCTTTTTGGAAGGCGTGCGGTGGGCGACGGTGGTGGATTTTTTTGGAGTTTTTTTTGCGCCAGGGGAGGCCACTGGCTTGCCTGCAGCGGCTGGGGGTGCGTCCCCCAGC
>JBGSRY010000239.1:0-2677 GCA_041737325.1 Rhodoferax sp.
CAGATGCTGCAGAGCAGTGTGCGCGAGCCTGCCCAATGGTTGGGCGCGGTCATGCGCAACCCGGCCATGGTGCTGCCCGAGCGGCATTTGGGCCTGACTGTGGCCACGGAGGTGAGTGACGCGCTGGCGCGGCTGGACGCTGCCGCCGATGCATTGGCCGCAACACCTTTGGGGCAGATGTCACTGGTAGATTTGAAGCGTTGGGCCGTGAACTTTGCCGCCCCTGTGACGGAGCCAGAGGCTTGGGAGGCAGGGTGTTCTGCGCTGGTCATGAAGGGTGCGATTCAAACGGATGTGCTGCGAGTTTCACTCCCTCTCCCAAGGGGAGAGGGAATAAGTTCACATCAGTTTGAATCGCACCCGCTCAAGGAGGAGCCCGCGCAGCAGAGCGCGCTGTCACCCAAGCTTGCGGCGCTACACGGCAAAACCATCGCCGTGGCGCGCGATGCAGCGTTTTGTTTTATCTACGCCGCCAACCTGGACTGCCTGCGTGAACTAGGGGCGCGGCTGGTGTTTTTTTCGCCCCTGACCGACCCTACTTTGCCCGCCTGTGATGCCGTCTGGTTGCCAGGTGGTTACCCCGAATTGCACGCGCCGCAACTGGCAGCCAACACCGCTTTGCGTGACCGTTTGGCGGCCCATATCGCGGCGGGCAAGCCCGTGTGGGCCGAGTGCGGCGGCATGATGGCCTTGTTTGACACGCTGGTGGATGCCGACGGCGCTTCCCAGCCCTTGTGGGGGCTGCTGCCGGGCGTGGTGAGCATGCAAAAACGCCTGGCGGCGCTGGGACCGCAGCAGCTCAGTCTGGCCAGCGGCACCTTGCGCGGCCACACCTTTCATTACTCCACCACCGCCACACCCCTGCTTGCGGTGGCGCGTACCGCGCGCCCGGATGCCGTTCCCGTGTTTGATGCCGGCGAGTCCCTATGGCAGCAAGGCAGTGTGCGTGCCAGTTATTTTCATGCCTGGTTTGCGTCCTGCCCGGCGGCGGTGGTTGAGTTGTTCTCACAACCAGCCGGGGAGATGCCATGAGCCAGCCCGCCCTGAACACCTGGGCCAGCGTACCGCAAGGCCCGCAGCGCATCGTTTGCCTGACCGAGGAGACCACCGAGTGGCTCTACCTGCTGGGGCAGGAGCATCGCATTGTGGGTATTTCGGGCTACACCGTACGACCGAAACGGGCGCGTGAAGAAAAGCCGCGCGTGAGCGCCTTCACCAGCGCCAAGCTGGACAAAATTCTGGCGTTGCAGCCTGACTGCGTGCTGGGTTTTTCAGACATGCAGGCCGACATTGCCTCCGCCCTGATCCGCGCCGGGGTGCAGGTGACGGTGTTCAACCAGCGCAGTGTGGCCGAAATTTTTGCAGTGTTGTACCAGGTGGCCTGTCTGGTGGGGCAGGGTGAATCAGGTTTGGAACTGCTTCAAAAAATGCAGCAAACTATGCTTGATATTCAAGGGCTAGAGGCCAATTTTTCATATAAACCAAAGGTCTATTTTGAAGAATGGGACGTGCCGCACATCAGCGCCATCCGTTGGGTCTCGGAGCTGATTGGCATCGCCGGTGGGCAGGACATTTTTCCCGAACTGGCCGCGCAAAGCCTGGGAAAAAATCGCATTCTTGCGGATGGCAGCGAGATCATCAAACGCAACCCCGACATCATCATCGGCTCCTGGTGCGGCAAAAAGTTTCGCCCCGAGCTGGTGGCGGCACGGCCCGGTTGGGGCGACGTGGCAGCGGTGAAAACCGGGCAGCTCTTTGAGATCAAGTCGGCCGATATTTTGCAGCCCGGCCCTGCGGCGCTGACCGATGGGCTGGCGCAACTGCACCGCATCATCATGAATTGGCAGCAAAACGTGGCACCCGCGCTGAATCAGACGCACGCCCGGCAGCCAGACGGTGGTGTGGCATGACAGCCCTGTCCGTTGCCCGCAGCGAATTCATTCTGGGTGGCCAGAAAAGCGGCAAATCGCGCCGGGCGGAGGCGCTGGCGCAGCACTGGCTGGCGCGCTCCAACCAGCACCAGGCCGTGCTGATTGCCACCGCCCAGCCTTGGGACGACGAGATGCGCGCTCGCATTGCCCGTCATCAAGCAGACCGGGCGCAGCGCGTGCCCGGTCTGCGCACCATTGAAGAGCCGCTGCAGCTGGCGCAGGCAATAGGCACCCACAGCCAGCCCAACACCCTGATCGTGGTGGACTGCTTGACCCTGTGGCTGACCAACTGGCTCATGCCCGCCCAGCAGCCAGCCCAAGGTCAGCCCCCATCCCAACCTTCCCCCAAAGGTGGGAAGGAGCAATACCTCGAAATTCCAGCCAATGTGGCGGATGCCCAAGCCTATCAAGCGCAAGCAGCTATGCTTTTGGAAGCAATCAAGCAAGCCGCCGGGCCGCTGGTGCTGGTGGGTAACGAGATTGGCCTGGGCGTGATTCCACTGGGCCGTGAGGTGCGCGCCTTTGTCGATGCCCTGGGCGTTGTGAACCAAAGCGTGGCGCAGGTGTGCCAACGCGTGACCCTGATGGCGGCTGGACTGCCGCTGACGTTGAAAGGTGCCAACTGATGCGCAAGTGTTTGGCTCAATGGGCTGCGGACGGTGTTCGCACAGCAGCGGGTGCGATTCAAACTGATGTGCTGCGGGTTTTACGCCCTCTCCCTCTGGCAGAGGGCAGGGGTGAGGGCC
>JBGSRY010000244.1:0-4527 GCA_041737325.1 Rhodoferax sp.
ACCAGCCAACCCACAGCAGCCCGGCCCCGACCATGGTCAGACCCAGGTTGAAGGGCTGAAAGGGTTCATGCCCATAACCTTTGCGTGGGCCCAAGGCATAGGCACAGACCAGGCCGGTGACCCCGGCGTTGATGTGCACCACCGAGCCACCGGCAAAGTCCAACACGCCCATTTGTGCCAGCCAGCCACCCGGCTCCCAGACCCAGTGCGCAATCGGTGCATAGACCAAAACTGACCACAACCCAATGAACCACAACAGTGCTGAAAACTGCATGCGCTCCACCACCGCGCCCACGATCAAGGCCGCCGTGATGATGGCAAAACTGAGTTGGTACATGGCGTACACCGATTCCGGCAAATTGGGGGCGATGTAACTGACCGCCACTTGACCGCTGTCCTTGATGTAGTCCAAGCCGACAAACCACATGCGCTCAGTGCCACCCCACCAGGAGTTGCCAGGGGTAAAGGCCAGCGAGTAGCCCACCGCGAACCACAACAAGGTGACCAATGCAGCAATGGCCACCACGCTGGCCAGGGTGTTGATGAAATTTTTGCGCCGGATCATGCCACCGTAAAACAAGGCAATGCCTGGCAAGGTCATCAGCAGCACCAAAGCGGTGCTGGTGAGCATCCAGGCGGTATCTGCGCTGCTGATGCTGCTCTGGGCAACCAAAGCGGGGTGAGTCAGAGTTTGTGAAGCTGCAGCAACATGAAAACCCCACAAAATAACCCAAAGACCAATCAGTTTGAATAGGTGCATCGTATGCGTCCAACAGTTGTTATGGTTAACCCTAAGCACGGGCCATGCCAACTGTCTGCAGCGGCGTTGAATCTAATGTCCCTCAGAGCCACGATGCGCCCAGGCTGTGGTGTGTTTTTCAATCGCGCTGAACAGCTCATACATCACCATCGCCATGGCCCCCACCACCAGCAGCCCGGCAAAGGCCAAGCCCATTTGCATGCTGGAACCCGCCGAGATCAGCAGGTAGCCAATGCCCTCATTGGCAGCGGACATTTCACTGACGGTGGTACCGACAAATGCCAGTGTGATGGCCACTTTGAGCGAGCCGTAAAAATACGGCATGGAACGCGGCAAGCCGACCTTGACCAGCACGTCCCAGCGCCGGGCTCCCAGCACCCGCAGCACGTCTTCAAGCTCGGGCTCCAGTGTGGCCAGACCGGTGGCGATGTTGACCATGATGGGGAAGAAGCTGATCAGAAACGCCGTCAGAATTGCTGGCCCGACACCAATGCCAAACCACACCACCAAAATCGGCACAAAGGCGGCTTTGGGAAGAGCGTTAAACGCGGTCATCAGCGGGTACACCGCCGCGTAGGCCAGGCGCGAGCTGCCAATGACAAAGCCCAGCAGTACGCCCACCACAATGGCGATACCAAAACCGACCATGGTCACCCAGAAGGTGCGCCAGGCATGGCCAGCAATGGTGTCCTTGAATTCCCAGAACTGGGTCCAGATGCGCCATGGGCTGGGAAAAATGAATTCCGATACCCCCAAGCCATCGCACAGCACCTGCCAGGTCACCAGCACGGTCAGTAGCAGCAGCCAGGGCGACCAAATTTCCATTTGTTTTTTGTTCATGATGAGGGCCTCACTGCGCTATGCCTGCAGCCGTTTGGCGCATGGCACCAATGTGGCCACGCAACTCGTGAACGATAGAACTGAAGTCGGTGGAGTAAGTGACCTCCAGGTCTCGCGGGCGCGGCAGGTCAATTTCACGCTTGACAACAAAGCGCCCAGGGCTTTTGCTCATCACATACACCGTGTCGGCCAAAAACACCGACTCACGCAGGTCGTGCGTGACCAGAATCACGTTAAAGCGCTGTTCGGTCCAGAGGTCGCGCAAAATGCACCAGAGCTCTTCACGGGTGAAGGCATCCAGCGCACCAAAGGGCTCGTCGAGCAGCAGCATCTTGGGCTGGTGAATCAGCGCCCGGCAGATGCTGGCACGCTGCTGCATACCACCTGAGAGCTGCCAAGGGAACTTGTCCTCGTACCCACCCAAGCCCACTTTTTGCAGCAGCTGGCGTGCGCGCGCTTCATATTCCTTGCGTTTGGCTTTGAAGTTGCTGCGGTAGGGCTCCACAATCTCCAGCGGCAGCAGCACGTTATCTACCGTGGTGCGCCAGGGCAGCAGACTGGGGGCTTGAAACGCCATGCCACTGATCTTGAGCGGCCCAGTGACCGGCTGCTGGTCAATCAAAATTTTGCCCATGGACGGCATCTTCAGGCCCGTGGCCAGTTTCATGAAAGTTGACTTGCCACAGCCTGAGGGCCCGACGATGGCGATGAACTCGCCCTGGCGAACCTTCAGGTCAATGGCCTCCACAGCAAACTGGTTTTGCTCCAGCAACTCGTGGTTGTAGGCCAGCCATACGTCTGAAAAATCAACAAACCAGGGGCTCGGTTTTGTGTGCATTATTTATAAGAAATTGGCTTCTAGCCCTTACAGATAAAGCGCTAGCAGCTATAACTATTGAAGTGAATTCAGTTTTTTGGCAGCACGTCCAACAGCGCTTTGGCAGGCAGAAAACTGCCGTTCCAGACCGCCTCCGGGTTGACGCGGGTCTTGGTGTTAAAAGCATCCGACACCTGACTGGCCATCAGCGCCAGGCGCGGGCCGTTGACCTGACCAAAGCCTTCAGCACGCGCATTCGGGCTGTTGATGGCGGTGTCAATCGCCAGTTTGAGGCGGCGGGTTTCCAGCGCCACGTTGACAATGCCGTCACGCGCCTTCACGTCGGCTATGGCCGCTGCCGGGTTGCTGATGACCTCTTTGGCTCCCTTGGCAAAGGCCACCAAAAAGGCTTTGATGGCAGCCGGGTTTTCTTTGATCAGTTTGGGGCTGGCAATGATGGCGTTGCCATACAACTTGACCCCATGTTCGGGGTACGGCAACACCACCACATCTGCCGCCTTGACCCCCCGGGCTTCCAGGTTCAGCAGCGAGGTAAAGGTAAAACCGGTAATGGCATCAATGTCGCCACGCACCAGCATGGTTTCACGCAGCGGCGGGTCCATTGCGGTCCAGGTGACACCGCTGATCTGGTTGGTTTTGGCAAAAATCGGAAAAGCCCGTCGGCCGGCATCGAACACCGGTGCGCCAAGCTTTTTGCCACGCAAATCAGCCGGGGTCTTGATGCCAGATTTTTTCAGTGCCATGACCGAGGCCGGTGTGTCGTTGTAGACCATCAACACCGCCACCGGTTTGTTGGGCGCATCCGGGTTGTTGGCATGGAATTCCATCACCGCTGCCAGATCGGCAAAGCCCATGTCATACGCGCCCGAGGCCACGCGGTTGACCGCCGCACCCGAGCCGTTACCGGCATCCACCGTCACATCAAGCTTGGCCTCTTTGAAGTAGCCTTTGGCCGCAGGCGTCAAAAACAAGGCGCTGGGGCCTTCAAAGCGCCAGTCCAACTGGAATTTGATCGGGGTGGTTTGCGCCTGGGCCAAGCTCAAAAAACTGGCACAAACCAGAGTTGCGACACATTTGAAAAATGGTTTTTTATGCATGACAAGCACTTTCATTGAAGTTTGAACCATTCATGCCATGCAATTTCAATGCCATTAGCCCAGCTCAAATTGCGGGTGCAACTGCTTGATACGATGCAAGGCCATGGCGGCTGCGGCCGTGCGGGTTTCAACACCCAGTTTGACAAAGATGCGCTCCAGGTGTTTTTTGACCGTCATTGGGCTGGAGCCCACAATGTCACCAATGTCGCGGTTGATCTTGCCCTTGACGACCCAGTACAACACCTCGGCTTCTTTGGGCGTGAGTTTGAAGCCCAGGGCCATGGCTTCAATCACACTGCCATCTGACACCTCTTGCATGATGATGAGCCAGTCACCGCCATTGTCAGAGTCACCAATTTGTTGGTGCAGGCGAAAGGTCAGGCGCGTTGCACCCTGCTCAAGGCTCAGGCGCGGTGGCTCCAGCAACGGCTCTTTACTCGCCACGTGGCGACGCAACCAGGCCAGCACCGGGATGGGTGTGGTAGGTGCATCAGTGCCGTAGTAACGCTGTAACAACTCGCGCGCCAGCGGGGTTTGCCACATCAGGCGACCGTCGCTGACCCGCACCGTGATGCTGGCGTAGCCAAATGCATCCAGCGCATTTCTGGCCTGGCGCTTCTCGCGTGCACCTTGCAAGTGCACCGCCATGCGCGCCAGCACTTCCTTGGGTTTGATCGGCTTGGTGACGTAGTCCACTGCACCGCAGTCCATGGCTGCCACCAAATGCTCGGTCTCGGTCAGACCGGTCATGAAGACGATGGGAATATGTGCTGTCTGGATCGATGCCTTCAGAGTCCGGGCTACTTCGAACCCGTCCATGCCCGGCATCATGGCATCCAGCAAAATGATGTCGGGCAGCGCCTGATCAGCCCGCTGCAGGGCCACGGCACCACTGGTAGCGATCAACACGGTGTAGCCGGACTCGTCCAGTGCATCATGCAGCACCGCCAGGTTGTCGGGTACGTCGTCCACAATCAGCACCACGTCGCTGT
>JBGSRY010000275.1:0-4209 GCA_041737325.1 Rhodoferax sp.
TGCGCCAACACGGCACGCGACATGAAGATTGAGGTGGCCATCAAGAACAATTTTGGTTTTGGTGGTACCAACGGCTCGTTGGTATTCAAACGCGCGCCTTGAACCAGCCAGGGCTCAGCCCGAAGGTTTGGTTCACAGGTCTTTGCCATGCATAACGCCCCAGCGGTTGTTTACCCGGTGGGGCGTTCACATTTTCAGGCGCAGTTGATGGCGGGGCTGCTGGCGTGTGATGGTCTGGCTTTGGCACGTTGGGGTGCGTCAGTGGATGCCGTCGGTTGGCCCCACATGCTGGCTGGGGCGTTCACCGCGCTGGTTGCCGCTGCCATGCTGCGGGCATGGTGGCAAACACCGCAAGGGCAGTTGATCTGGGACGGCAGCGTCTGGACGCTGGCTTTGCAAGCCTCTGCCACTCAGGTGCAGCCCGAACTGGTGCTGGATTTCCAAGCGGCCCTGCTGCTGCGACTACGCGGGCCAGACAAGCCGCAACTGCGCTGGGTCTGGCTGGAGCGCTCCAGCCATGCAACGCGCTGGTTGGCTTTGCGCCGTGCCGTTCATGATCCGGCCGGTTTTAAAGTCCAGGCCGGCCCGGATGGGGCATCGGTTTGGGAGCCGTCGCCATGAGCCGACAAGATGAGATCCATGCACAGCCGCCAGATAACCCGGATGCCTTGTTGGTGGCGCGCGCTGTAGCAGGAGACCAGTCGGCGTTTGAATTGCTGGTGATCAAGTACCAGCGCCGGGTGGAGCGGTTGATTGGCCGCATGGTGCGTGATGTTGACCTGGTGGAAGACATTGCCCAGGAGACTTTTTTACGCGCCTATCGCGCCCTGCACCAGTTTCGGGGCGATGCCCAGTTTTACACCTGGCTGTACCGCATTGCGGTGAACACGGCCAAGATGTTTCTGCTGGAATTAAAGCGCGACCGTTCCATCACCGAAGCATCGATGCCGGTGCGTGATGATGAAAATGAAACTTTTTACACCCGACACGAACCAACCACAGACGAAACACCTGAATCGGTCATGGCGGCCAAGGAGATCGCCACGGCGGTGAATGCAGCGCTTGAGGCTTTGCCGCCTGATCTGAAACAAGCAATCACTTTGCGGGAAATGGATGGCATGAGTTACGAAGACATTGCAGCGTTGATGAATTGTCCGATGGGCACGGTGCGCTCACGCATTTTCAGGGCGCGTGAGGCGATTTCTGCCAAAGTCAAACCGATGCTGGAAAAACAAACCAGCAAGCGTTGGTGAAATCCAGGTGCGGTGCATGAAACGAAAACTGGCAGTGACATGAAGGGGCAGCATGGTTGATCTATCCATTCAAACTTCCCAACGCATTTCAGCGTTGGTTGACGGGCAGTTGTCGGATGACGAATGGGCACCAACCCTGGCCGACCTGGAGTCTAGTGCGCCAGCGCGGACCCAATGGGATACCTACCATTTGGTCGGGGAGGTGATGCGCCACGGCCAGGCAGAGTGGCATCCCCATGACGCTGATTTTTTGCTACGTTTGCGTCAGCGCATGGCACAAGATGCTATAACAAACATAGCTGTAAACCAAGAAAAAATAGGGTCTATGGTCATAAATAAGCCTAATCCTGTAAGTGCCAATGCCAGCTCCTGGCGCTTGGTTGCTGGCATGGCATCGGTGGCGCTGGCGGGTGTCTTGACTTGGCAGGGATTGAACTGGCAGGCTGATGCACCGGCGCAACTCGCTGCGGTGGACGCACCGGCTGCTGCACCCTTGCTGGTGCGCAAGGATGGCACTTCTGCCTTGGTCATGGCCGCAGAGCCGCAAGTGATGATCCGTGACCCGCAACTGGATGCCTTGCTGGCTGCACACCGGCAACTGGGTGGCACGACTGCCCTGCAAATGCCGGCTGGATTTTTGCGCAATGCCACCTTTGAAGAGGGTGCGCGTTGAAATTTTTGACGCTGTTGTTGGTGTTGTTGACCCTGGTGGGGTCGGCGCAGGCGCAGTCCCATGAGGCCGGACACACGGCCCCAAGCGTAGAGCAATGGCTGCTGCGCTTGCATGACGCGGCCCACAAAAATGCGTATGTGGGAACCTTTGTGGTCACCACCAGCCATGCCATGTCGTCGGCCAAGATTTGGCACGTGTGTGAAGGTGAGCAGCAAATTGAGCGGGTGGATGCCTTGTCGGGTGTGCCGCGCAGCACTTACCGTCGCAACGATCAGGTGATGACCTATTGGCCGCAAAGCCGTTTGGCGATGGCCGAAAAGCGCACTGCGCTGGGCCTTTTCCCAAATCTGTTGAACCAGGCTGATTCATCCATTGCCCGGTTTTATGAGCTTCAGTTGGTCGGTCATGACCGCGTGGCCGATTTCTTGACCGATGTGGTCGAGCTCAAACCACGCGACCCGTTGCGTTTTGGTTACCGTATCTGGACGACCCAAGCCTCCGGGTTGGTGGTCAAGCTGCAAACCCTCGATAGCACCGCTGCAGTCCTGGAGCAGGCGGCGTTTTCTGAGTTGCAGTTGGCGAAACCGATGAGTTGGGACAAACTCAACGCCCTGATGGACAACACCCATGGCTACGAGGTCAAAACACCAGGGTTGACCAGCACCTCGGCAGAGCAGCAAGGATGGCGGCTCAGGCAAGCGGTGCCCGGCTTCAGGTCGATGCAGTGTTACCAGCACCAACAGGCCCAGCCTGATGCGCATGTCGGCCCGCTGCAATGGGTTTTTTCAGACGGATTGGCATCGGTGTCACTGTTCATTGAAACCTTTGACCCCACACGCCATCACAGAGCGCTGACGCAAGAAACTTTTGCGTTGGGTGCTACTCGAATGCTGACCCGACGGGCCGGGGCATGGTGGCTCACCGTGGTGGGTGAGGTGCCGGTGCAAACGCTGGAAATGTTTGCCGCCAGGCTTGAAAGAAAAAAATAAGTCTCGATGTGGTTGTCTGTTTTGTTGTTGAAAGGCGAAAAGTCATGCGATTCAATTGGAAAAAACTCTGCACCTGTGCCCTCAGTTGTGTGCTGATAACCACTGCGACAGCGGTTGTGCTGCCGGTGTCCTCAGCCATGGCACAAGTGCGTGCCTTGCCCGATTTCACCGATTTGGTGGAGCAGGTTGGGCCGTCGGTGGTGAACATCCGTACCCTTGAAAAAGTCAGTCCGCGCAAGACCAACCCAGGGCAGATGGATCCGGACATGCTGGAGTTTTTTCGCCGTTTTGGGTTGCCCATTCCGAATGTCCCCAACAGCCCCAATGGCCCAAGGCAGTCGCCCCCGCCCGGTCACGGACAACAACCGGACGGTGAACAGCCACGTGGTGTCGGATCAGGCTTTATCCTGACCACAGACGGCATGATCATGACCAATGCGCATGTGGTCGACGGTGCGGATGAAGTGCTGGTGACCCTGACCGACAAGCGCGAATTCAAGGCGCGCATTGTTGGCGCTGACAAACGCAGTGATGTTGCGGTGGTAAAGATTGAGGCCAGTGGTCTGCCTGCGGTCAAGGTGGGGGATGTCAATCGCCTCAAAGTGGGTGAATGGGTCATGGCCATTGGATCCCCCTTTGGTCTTGAAAACAGTGTGACCGCTGGCATTGTCAGCGCCAAACAGCGCGACACCGGCGACTATCTGCCGTTCATTCAAACCGATGTGGCGATCAACCCGGGCAACTCCGGTGGCCCGTTGATCAACATGCGTGGTGAAGTGGTGGGCATCAACAGCCAAATCTATTCCCGCTCGGGCGGTTCGATGGGGATTTCGTTCTCCATCCCGATGGACGAAGCGGTGCGCGTCAGCGAACAGTTGCGCGCCACCGGTCGCGTCACGCGCGGACGCATTGGGGTACAAATCGACCAGGTCACCAAAGAAGTAGCTGAATCCATTGGTTTGGGCAAGCCGCGTGGGGCCTTGGTGCGGGGGGTTGAAAAAGGCGCACCGGCGGACAAGGCCGGGGTTGAAGCGGGTGACATCATCATCCGGTTTGATGGCAAAACAGTTGAAAAATCAAGCGATCTGCCACGCATGGTGGGGGGTACCAAGCCAGGAACCAAGAGCACGGTGACGGTGTTTCGCCGCGGAACGACCCAAGACCTGAGCGTCGTGATTGCAGAGATTGAAGTCGACAAAGTGGCCGCAAAGGCCACCGACAAACCGGCTAAAACCAAGCAAGCCACAGCCGCGCAGGCCCTGGGGTTGCTGCTGAGCGACCTTACTTATGCGAC
>JBGSRY010000313.1:0-9873 GCA_041737325.1 Rhodoferax sp.
GGTTTTGCCGTCAAGCCGTTCCCGGAGGATGCCGACTTCAAGCTGGTGACGCACCATTTGCAGGTGGTTTAGGTCGGGAAGGTGCCCGGCAGCAGAATGGATTGGTCCACCTGGTCGATCTGCGTGCGGCCGCAAAACGCCATGGTCAGGTCGAGTTCTTTCTGGATGATCTCCAGTGCCTTGGTGACACCGGCTTCGCCCATGGCCCCCAGGCCATACAAAAAGGCGCGCCCAATGTAAGTGCCGCGCGCACCCAGGGCGCGGGCTTTGAGCACGTCCTGGCCGCTGCGAATGCCGCCGTCCATGTGCACCTCAATCTGCTGGCCCACGGCAGCCACAATGGCCGGCAGTGCGCTGATGGAGCTGGGTGCGCCGTCGAGCTGGCGGCCGCCGTGGTTGCTGACAATCAGTGCGTCTGCGCCAGAATCCACCGCCAGACGCGCGTCTTCAACGTCCTGAATGCCTTTCAGGATCAGCTTGCCGCCCCAGCGTTGCTTGATCCACTCCACGTCACCCCAATTGAGCGCCGGGTCAAATTGTTTGGCCGTCCATTCGCTCAGTGTGCCCATGTTCTCGATGCCCTTGACATGGCCGACGATGTTGCCAAAGCCGCGCCGCGGCGTGCCCAGCATGCCTAAGCCCCAGCGCGGTTTGGTCATCATGTTCAGGATGTTGGACAGGGTCAGTTTGGGGGGTGCAGACAAACCGTTGCGCAGGTCGTTGTGGCGCTGGCCAATGATCTGCAAATCCAGCGTCAGCACCAGCGCCGAGCAGTGCGCTGCTTTGGCGCGGTCGATCAACCGCTCAATGTAGTCGCGGTCTTTCATCACATAAAGCTGAAACCAGAACGGGTGGCCGCCCGTGGCCTGGGCGACATCTTCAATCGAGCAAATGCTCATGGTGGACAAGGTGAACGGCACGCCAAAATATTTGGCCGCCAGCGCCGCCTTGATTTCACCGTCAGCGCATTGCATGCCCGTCAAACCGGTCGGAGCCAGCGCTACCGGCATGGCCACCGGTTGGCCGATCATGGTGCTGGCGGTACTGCGGTTTTCCATGTTGATGGCGACCCGCTGGCGCAGTTTGATGCCTTGAAAATCGGCGCTGTTGGCGCGGTAGGTGGACTCGGTCCAGCTGCCCGAATCGGCATACTGGTAAAACATGCGTGGCACGCGTTTTTGCGCCAAAAGCCGCAGGTCTTCGATGTTGGTGATCACGGGCATGGTGTTTCTCCTGGGTATTCGTTGCGTAACCGTTTGGCATGTTACGTTGACCCGGTGCGGGTGGTTTTGAAACCTGCTAATGCAGCATGAAAAAAATGATTGAAGTCAAATTTTCGACCCAGCCACAGACATCCCCGGCATACTGGCAGCACTTCATGCAGCGACTCTACGCTGTTTATTTTCTACCTTGAAAGTCTCGTCATGCAGACAACAGATGTTCTGATTTTGGGTGCAGGCATGGCCGGTGCGTCGGCTGCTTATTTTTTGGCTCCACACAAAAAAGTAATCGTGCTTGAGCGCGAGGCGCAGCCCGGCTACCACGCCACCGGCCGCTCGGCGGCGCTGTATTCGGAAACCTACGGCAACGCCACGGTGCGTGCCATCACCACCGCATCCAAGCCGTTTTATTTCAATCCACCCGAAGGCTTTTCGCCCTACCCCTTGGTGACCCCACGGGGCTCGCTGAGCGTGGGCGGGGCCGATGACCAAGCGCTGCTGCTGCAAGCCTTGCAAGACAAACGCACCCTGGTGCCCAACCTCGAGTGGTGGACGCAGGCGCAAATCCTGCAACGTATTCCGGTGCTCAAACCCGAATGTGCGGTGTATGGCGTGTATGAGCCCGATGCCATGGACATGGACGTGCATGGTATTCACCAGGGGTTTTTGCGCGGGGCCAAGGCCGCCGGGGCCCAGCTGGTGTGTGATGCGGACGTTTTGGGCATCACCCGTGAGGCGCAAGGCTGGCGGGTCGAAACCGCCGCAGGGGTCTTCTTTGCTACCACTGTGGTGAATGCAGCCGGGGCCTGGTGCGATGCGCTGGCCAAGTTGGCTGGTGTGGCCCCCATCGGGCTGGTGCCGATGCGCCGCACCGCCTTCACCTGTGACGCACCGGCTGGCAGTGACATCACCGACTGGCCCATGGTGATTGATGCGGCTGAGAGTTTTTATATGAAGCCTGATGCCGGGCTGTTGCTGGTGTCGCCAGCCAATGAAGACCCGGTTGACCCGCAAGATGTCCAGCCCGAAGAGCTCGACGTGGCGATTGCGGTGGACCGCATGGAAACCGCCACCACGCTGCACATCCATCAGGTCAAACGCAAATGGGCGGGGCTGCGTTCGTTTGTGGCTGACCGCACGCCGGTGGTTGGATTCGCCCCCGATGCGCCAGGTTTTTTCTGGCTGGCCGGGCAAGGGGGTTATGGCATTCAAACGGCCCCGGCCATGGGTGAACTGGCTGCTGCTTTGGTGCAAGGCCAAACCGTGCCCGCCGCTATGGCCGCGCTAGGGGTGACCGAGGCAGATGTCGGGGTCAACCGCGTGCGTGCGATGTGATCAGCCCTGGCTGTACTTGTTGATAAACCGGCGGTCGATCGCGTTTTTTAGCCACCAGACCCAGCGCCCTTGTGTCGACCACGAACCCCAACTGGCGATGGCGCAGCGGTTGCCGCACGACAGCAGGTTCAAGGTCTTGTGCTGGGGCATGTAGGGACGAGGGTCAAGGCCGGCCAGCACCGTGCGCAGGTTATGGGTCAAGGGTGGCCCGGCGCGCACGGCGTACACACCGCTGCGCGGCAGGCTCAGGTCAACACGGGTGGCTACATCGCCCGCAGCAAATACCTGCGGGTGGTGGATGGCACGCTGCAATGCATCTACTGCCACAAAGCCTTCGGCATCCAGTGCCAGACCGCTGTCTTGCAGCCATGCCGGAGCCTGGGCTCCAATGGCCAGCACTGGTACATCGCAGGCCAGGCGTGCGCCACCTGCCAGCGTCAGATCGCCCGCAGTCATGCCCACGACACGCTCTTGAATCACGGTGATGCCACGGGTTTTCAGGGCTTGGCGCATCAAGGCTTGCACCGGAACCGGGTAGTTGGCCCCGGGCGGTGCATCACCGCTGATCAGCGTCACTGCAGCGTTGGGCAAGCGGTGGGCCACGGCGCAAGCCAATTCGAATCCGGCCGCGCCACCGCCAATGGCCGCCATGCGCAAGGGCTTGTGCTGCCCCAGTTCGACCACCCTTGGCCACAAGGTAGCAAACGATTCGATCGGGCGTGCAAACAGCGCATGCTCGCGCGCACCGGGCATGTTTAGTTCAATGCGGGCGCGGTCTTGCACCGGGCCAGTGTTGATCGACAACACGTCGTAAGTCAGCGTACAGCCACCATCCAGTGTGACAGTTTTTTGTGTTGCATCCAGCGCTGTCACAGGTTGCGTCAACCAAGTGACAGGGGTGTTTTTCAGCAGCGGCGTAAGCGGGATCACGCAGTCTTCAAGCGTGTAATGACCGGCCACAAAGCCCGGCATCATGCCTGAGTAAAGCTGGCGCGGGTAAGGCGCAACCAGGGTGATCTGAACCCCGGCCAGCGGCGCGGCCGCCAGGGTGGACAGCAGGTGGACATGGGCATGGCCCGCGCCAAGCAGCACCAGGTGTTTCATTGAATGGTTCTCCAGCTCTGGCAGATGCAGAAGGCGTTGCGGTTCAGTATGGGGTGGGGCACTGAAAATCAGATCGGACAGTCGATCAAGCTCCATTGTGGCGCTGAAACTGGCTGGATTTTTTGTGACTGTTGGAGTGACATCCAATCAGTGTGTCAACTGTTGGCGCAATGCAAAACGGGTTAGCAGCTAAAAACCGCTAACCCGTTAATTTTATTGGTCGGAATGAGAGGATTCGAACCTCCGACCCCTTCGTCCCGAACGAAGTGCGCTACCAGGCTGCGCTACATTCCGATGTGGCTTTGAGGGTCAGGATTGACGCTCAAGCAACTGAGCCGCCAATTGTATCAAACACTGGGTGTGCGCATTGTCGGGCAATTGGCGCGCGGCAGCGATGGCGCGTTGCGCTTCGCTGTGCGCTGCTTGGCGGGCCACTTCAAGGGCTCCGGTGCTTGAAACGATGGCCACCACCTGGTCAATCAAATCAAGACGACCGGTTTCAATGGCAGTTTGGATCAGCTCGCGTTGTGCCGGCGTGCCGCGTTGCATGGCGGCAATCAGCGGCAAAGTGGTTTTGCCTTCGCGCAGGTCGTCGCCCAGGTTCTTGCCCATGACGGCGGCATCTCCGGTGTAGTCCAGCACGTCATCAATCACCTGGAAGGCTGTGCCAAGGGCTTGGCCGTAGTCAGCACAGGCGGCTTCTGTTTGTGGGTTTGCACCGGCCAGGATGGCACCGACGCGGGCGCTGGCTTCAAACAGCTTGGCGGTTTTGGAGCGGATCACCTGCAGGTAACCGGCCTCATCCAGCGCGGCATTGTGCATGTTCATCAGTTGCATCACTTCGCCTTCGGCAATGATGTTGGTGGCATCGGCCAGCACTTCCATGACGCGCATGCTTTGCGCGTCAACCATCATTTGGAAAGCGCGCGAATATAAAAAGTCGCCCACCAGCACGCTAGCCGGATTGCCAAAGGTTTCATTGGCCGTGGCATGGCCGCGCCGCAGCGCAGAGTCATCCACCACGTCGTCGTGCAGCAAGGTGGCGGTGTGGATAAATTCCACCACGGCTGCCAAGTTAAAACGCTGTGCGCCCTTGAAGCCCAGTGCGCCGCAAATGAACAGCAATAACGCGGGGCGCAGCCGTTTGCCGCCGGCTGAAATGATGTAACGCGAGACTTGACCCACCAGGGGCACGCCGGAGTCAAGGCGCTGCGCAATGACCTGGTCGACCGCAAGCATGTCCTGTGCAATGACCGACAAGGGGCTGGGTTGGGAAGTGGTGATAGCGTGCAAGACAGTGGCTCGGTTAATTGCTCGCATTATAGAAAGCACGGATGCGCCAAGCGCCAGGTTTTTCGGTCTGCGCAGGCGGGATTTGGCAAAACGGTTGACTTATGTGATAATCCTTGGCTCTGCGAAAATTCGTTCGCGGAGCTTTTTTAAGAGGTTAATATGTACGCGGTCATAAAAACCGGTGGCAAACAATACAGAGTTGCTACTGGCGAAAAAATTAAAGTAGAACAGATTGCTGCGGATGTAGGCCAAGAAATTGTGATCGACCAGGTTCTGGCCGTCGGTAGCGGCGCAGAGTTGAAGGTTGGCACACCCTTGGTGTCTGGTGCATCTGTGAGCGTCACGGTTGTGACGCACGGCAAACACGACAAGGTCAGCATTTTCAAAATGCGCCGTCGCAAGCACTATCAAAAACGCCAAGGTCATCGTCAACAGTTCACCGAACTGCTGATTGGTGCAATCACTGCATAAGGAGCAAGGGTCATGGCACATAAAAAAGGCGGCGGCTCGACGCGAAACGGGCGCGATTCCAAGCCCAAAATGCTCGGTGTGAAGATGTACGGTGGCCAACTGATCAGCGCTGGCGCGATCATTGTTCGCCAACGTGGCACGCAATTCCACCCCGGCGTGAATGTCGGTATTGGCAAAGACCACACCTTGTTTGCGCTGACAGAAGGCCATGTGTCTTTTGCCATCAAAGGTGCGCTTAACCGCCACACCGTGAGCGTGACACCCGCCTAACCGCTGGGTTGCTCCCTCGCAAGACCCTGCGCCCGGCGCGGGGTTTTTCGTTTGTGGTTCCTGATCTTTAAGGTTTATCCCATGAAATTCGTAGACGAAGCCTACATTGACATCTCCGCTGGAGACGGTGGCGCTGGCTGCGTCTCGTTTCGGCATGAAAAATACAAAGAATTCGGTGGCCCCAATGGCGGCGACGGTGGCCGGGGCGGTCACGTGTTTGCCGTGGCCGACGAAAACCTGAACACACTGGTGGACTACCGCTTTTCGCGTCGTCATGACGCGCAGCGCGGCCAGCACGGCATGGGCTCCGACATGTTTGGCGCAGCGGGTGACGACATCACGCTCAAAATGCCGGTGGGTACCATCATCACCGATGCCGAAACCGGCGAGGTGTTGTTTGAGTTGCTCAAACCCGGTGAAGTCATCACCATTGCCAAGGGCGGTGACGGTGGCTTTGGCAACCTGCGCTACAAGAGCGCCATCAACCGTGCGCCACGGCAAAAAACGCCAGGCTGGCCGGGTGAAAAGCGCAACCTCAAGCTCGAGCTGAAAGTGCTCGCCGATGTCGGTTTGCTGGGCATGCCCAATGCGGGCAAGTCCACCTTGATCACCGCTATTTCAAACGCCCGCCCGCGCATTGCCGACTATCCCTTCACCACCTTGCATCCCAATCTGGGCGTGGTGCGCGTCGGCCCCGAGCAGAGCTTTGTGGTGGCTGATTTGCCCGGACTGATTGAAGGAGCCTCTGAAGGGGCGGGGCTGGGGCATCTGTTTTTGCGCCATTTGCAGCGCACACGGTTGCTGCTGCATATTGTGGACATGGCACCCTTTGACGATGGCGTGGATACTGTGGCGCAGGCCAAAGCGATTGTGGGCGAACTCAAAAAATATGACCCGGCGCTGTACGCCAAGCCGCGCTGGCTGGTGCTCAACAAGCTCGATATGGTGCCGCTTGAAGAGCGTGAAGCCTTGGTGAAAGATTTTGTCAAGCGCTTCAAGTGGAAAGGCCCGGTGTTTGAAATTTCGGCCTTGACGCGCGAGGGCTGTGAGCCTTTGATCAAAACCGTGTTCAAGCACATCAGTGCGCAGCAAAAGCTGGAGCAAGCGCCCGAGGTGATTGACCCCCGTTTTGCGCCGGATGACAAGGCTTGATAAGCTATTAAATAAATAGCTATATATTGTTTTAATATAAGGGCTAGAGGCCTAAATGGTTCAAAAATTTGAATCTTCCGTGCTGCGTGATGCGCACCGTGTGGTGGTCAAAGTCGGCTCCAGCCTGGTGACCAATGAAGGCCGTGGGCTGGATGAAGCTGCCATTGGCGAGTGGTGTCGCCAACTGGCGGTGCTGGTGCAGGGCGGGCGCGAGGTCATCATGGTCTCCAGCGGGGCCATTGCCGAGGGCATGAAACGCCTGGGCTGGAGCACGCGTCCGCGTGAAATTCATGAGCTCCAGGCCGCTGCCGCTGTGGGGCAAATGGGCTTGGCGCAGATGTACGAGACCAAGCTGCGCCAAAACGGCTTGGGCAGTGCCCAAGTGCTGCTGACGCACGCCGACCGGGCCGACCGTGAGCGCTACCTCACTGCCCGTTCCACCTTGCTGACCTTGCTCAAGCTGGGAGTGGTGCCGGTGATCAATGAAAACGACACCGTGGTCAATGACGAGATCAAGTTTGGTGACAACGACACCCTGGGGGCGTTGGTGGCCAATTTGGTTGAGGCCGATGCGTTGGTGATTCTGACCGACCAAAAAGGCCTGTACACCGCTGACCCACGCAAAGATCCGACGGCGAAATTTGTCCACGTAGCACAAGCGGGAGACGTGGCGCTGGAGGCCATGGCAGGCGGCGCTGGCTCCAGTTTGGGGCGTGGCGGCATGATCACCAAAATAGTGGCGGCCAAGCGTGCGGCGGGTTCTGGCGCGTCCACGGTGATCGCCTGGGGGCGCGAGCCCGATGCCTTGTTGCGCTTGAGCCAGGGTGAAGCCATTGGCACCTTGCTGCTGGCCTCCACGCAGAAAACCCAAGCCCGCAAGCAGTGGATCGCCGACCACCTGCAACTGCGTGGCTCGGTGACGGTGGACGATGGCGCGGTGCGCAAGCTGCGCAGCGAAGGCTCCAGCCTGTTGCCGATTGGCATGACGGCGGTAGAAGGCGATTTTTCACGCGGTGAAGTCATAGCCATTCGCGACCTGGCAGGGCTTGAAATGGCCCGTGGGCTGGCCAACTACGCCAGCACAGAGGCGCGGCTGATTTGCCGCAAGCCCAGCAGTGCGTTTGAAGCCTTGCTGGGCTATGCAGCCGAGCCGGAAATGGTGCACCGGGACAACCTGGTCCTGAGCCGCTAATGCTTTTTTATATTCGAGCGAGCCTGTAAAACGCTCAGCGAGTTGGCTTCATGGCCCGGATGATGTCGGCCACCGTGCTGGCCGTGGTGGCGCGGCTGTCGCAGGCCCCTTGTCGTGCAAAGGCCAGCGCGTGTTTGGACGGTTGCGTGCCGTTCAGGTCAGTCCATTGCGGCTCTGGCACGGCAGACCAGCTGCCGCTGGCGCTGGCTCGCGCATAGGTCTTAACTTGGCCGGTGGCGCAGCGAATGCCCTCATACATGGCGCTGACCGAGCCACTGGCGTTCACGGCTACCACCACGTAGCGCACGATGCCCTCGGGCGTGATGGCCAGTGTGGCCGGGTCGACACCAAAGCGCAGTGTGACGTAGCGCGGCATGTCCAGCGGCAGCACATGCGCGTGACTGAAAGCCGGGGGAGCCGGCACCTCGGACTCTTTCCAGTCCGGGTCTGTGGCCGGGTCTTGGGCCTGGGCTTGAGCGGCTACAACGCAAGCAGCCAAGCTCAGCATCAGCAGGGCTTGTGCCACCGTATGCAGGGGTTTGAAAAAGGGTGTGTCAAGCATGGTCGGGGTGGCTAGGTTGCGGCAGGGGCTCATACGTGCCACCAGGCGGCAAGTCAAGAGCGCCATGCGCGCTATCGTTGTACATGAGGTTGGCATCCTGCGGGCGAATGCCTTGGCGCAGGAACCGGTTGCGGTGTTCGTTGCGTGGCACGTAGCGTGACAGTTCGTTGAGCGCCGTCACATACACCTCGCGCTTGAACTCCACCACGGCCTCCAACGGCACCCAGTAGTCGTTCCAGCGCCAGGCATCAAACTCGGGGTGGTTGGTGGCGCGCAGGTTCAAATCCCAGTCATGGCCCACCAGTTGCAGCAAGAACCAGATTTGTTTCTGGCCTTTGTAGAAGCCGCGTGAATCACGGCGGATGAATCGGTCTGGCACCTCGTAGCGCAACCAGTCACGGGTGCGGGCCACAATGCGAATGTGTTCGCGCAGCAGCCCAATTTCTTCATGCAGTTCGCGGATCATGGCCTGCTCGGGGGTTTCACCCCGATCAATGCCGCCCTGTGGAAACTGCCAGGAGTGCGTGCGGATACGCTTGCCCCAAAACACCTGATTTTTCTGGTTGAGCAGGACGATGCCGACGTTGGGCCTAAAGCCTTCCCGGTCAAGCATAATCAAACCCCAATTTTTAAATTGACTCGATTATGCACAGACCTTGCTGTGCATCAAGAGCCAAAACCCTGACAACTCGCTGGATTCCGCCATGAAAGCCTCTCAATTTTTCATTTCAACCCTCAAAGAAGCGCCCGCCGATGCCGAGGTGGTGAGCCACAAACTGATGATGCGCGCCGGCATGATCAAAAAGCTGGGAGCAGGCATTTACACCCTGATGCCGATGGGTTTGCGCGTGGTGCAAAAAGTGCAGGCCATCGTGCGCGAGGAAATGAACCGTGCCGGGGCCGTGGAGCTGGCCATGCCGGTGATTCAACCCGCCGAATTGTGGGCCGAGACCGGCCGCTTCGACAAAATGGGACCCGAGTTGCTGCGCATCAAAGACCGCCACGGCAACAGTTTTGTGGTGCAACCCACCAGCGAAGAAGTGGTGACCGACATCGCGCGGCAAGAGATTCGCAGTTACAAACAGTTGCCAAAAAACTTCTACCAAATCCAGACCAAGTTCCGCGACGAACGCCGTCCGCGCTTTGGCCTGATGCGTGGGCGCGAGTTCATCATGAAAGATGCCTACAGCTTTGATCGCGACCAGGCTTCTGCCCAAGCCAGCTACCAGGTTATGGCCGCGGCCTACCGCCGCATTTTTGACCGCTTTGGCCTG
>JBGSRY010000371.1:0-5155 GCA_041737325.1 Rhodoferax sp.
GCGGCAACCGTAAACCCGGCTTGCTTCAGTGCCCCTTGCCAGGTGGATGGATCACCTGCATTCGTCTGTTGCAGGGTCAAGGTTGTGCCGCGACGGCAGCAGCGCGCCAAAGCTTTAAAGAACCAGGTGAGCGCAGTGCTATCACACTGCGGTAGCGTCAACTCGACCGCGTCGGCCTCAAATTGTTGTGCCCGCAGCAGCTGCACAGGTTCGCCCACGCACAACGTCAGCACGACCTGTCCGCCGTCCAGCAGAAAGCGGTGAAACCCGGTCAACAAGCCAAACCAGTGTTCACTCAAGCACTGTGCCAGCTGGGCGTACTGGGGGTGGGTTTGGGCGACATGACGCAGCGCTTGTGCAGTGCAGGGCGCATGGCACAGCGCCACGTAATGCAGCATGCGCGGGCGCTGGGGATCTGTTTGCCAGTGTCGCCAAGTGGATAAAAAAGTGACACCGTTGTCAAAGTTGGTGTCAAGGATGCGCCAGGCTGGCAGCCCCTGCCAAGCGTGTCCGCAGGGGGGCAGATTCAAGCCTTTAGTCTTTCGGGGGCACAAAGCCTTGGGCAGCATCGGCTCCGCCGCCAAAGAAGTGGTTTTCCATCTGGCGTGCCAGGTATTGGCGCGCCCGGGCATCAGCCAGATTCAGGCGGTTTTCATTGACCAGCATGGTTTGGTGTTTGAGCCATTCGGCCCAAGCCTGCTTGCTGACGGATTCCCACAGGCGCTTGCCCAACTCGCCTGGGTAGGGGGGGAAGTCAAGCCCTTCAGCCTCGATGCCCAGTTTGATGCATTTCACAGTGCGCGCCATAAATTCCCTTTGAGACAATGAACAAAGGGTTTACTTTAGCAAGCTTTTCCAAGCTTGGAGCGTACTGGCGTAAAATCCACCCCTATGGCAAAAGCAGATACCAAAACCAAAATCGTGGCCGATGGCCTGCGTTACAAATCCAAAGTGTCGGGTTCCCCGTTCACTGCGGCCACTTCATTTGGTGCCGCCACCATGTCGTGTTTCTTGTGTGGCAAACACCGTGCACGGTCGCAAATGGTGTCCAAAAAAATTCTCGGCAAATCACAAGCCGTGTGTTCACCGTCTTGCAAAGCGCTGGACGAAGCGTCCAAACCAGCCTGATCATGCAGTCGTTGCTGGCCCTGTTGGATCAGGCCCCCAGACGCGTGTTGGCGTTGTTGAGTGCGGGCTGCCTGGCCATGTTGGCCTTTGGTTTGTACCTGCAACACAGTTTGGGCCTGGAACCCTGCCCCATGTGTATTGTGCAGCGCTATGCTCTTATTTTTGTAGCCGTAACATCAGGTTTGACAGCGGCCACAGGCAGAAAATCTTTACAAGTTTGGGGCTGGGCCGTGTTGCTCATCGAGTCTGGTTTTGGCGCATTTGTGGCCGCCCGCCAAACCTGGCTGCAGTGGTATCCCCCCCAAGTCGCCACCTGTGGTCGCGACTTCTACGGCATGGTGGAAGACTTTCCCCTTAACCGCGCCATTCCCATGATCTTCAAAGGCAGTGGTGACTGTTCGGCTGTGGACTGGACTTTTTTGGGCGGCTCCATCGCCAATTGGTCTTTTGTTTGTTTCGCGCTGATTGCCGTGCTGGCCTTGACCATGCTGGTGCGCGCCCGCCAATTGCTGTCAAACTGAAACCCCATCTTGGCTCTGCTATGGGGCTACACGGCGGGGCGATTCAACTGAGTTTTTTCACCAGCACCTGGCTTTTACGATCCCAGTTGTACTTGCGTTTGCGCGCTTCAGGCAACCAATCAGGGTCAACTTGAACAAACCCGCGTTTGATGAACCAGTGCATGGTGCGCGTGGTCAGCACAAAGATGCTGTCCAGTCCGGCCAGTTTGGCACGTTGTTCGATGCGTTTGAGCACGCGTTCGCCATCGCCCTGGCCTTGCACATCGGGCGACACCGTGAGCGCCGCCATCTCGGCGGTGCGCGCTTCGGGGTAAGCATAAAGCGCGGCGCAGGCAAAGATCACGCCGTCGTGCTCGATCACGGTGTACAGGCCCACGTCACGTTCTATCTCGGTGCGGCTGCGCTTGACCAGCGTGCCATCTTTCTCAAACGGTTCAATCAGTTGCAGGATACCGCCCACGTCGTCCACTGTGGCTTCGCGCAGGCTTTCCAGCTTTTCGTCGACCACCATGGTGCCAATACCGTCGTGCACGTACACCTCGAGCAGAATTGAGCCGTCCACCGCAAACGGAATGATGTGACTGCGCTCCACGCCACCCTTGCAGGCTTTGACACAGTGTTGCAGGTAAAAAGCGGTGTCACTGGGTTTGTCCGCAGCAGGTAAATCAGCCAGCAATTTTTCTGCGGCTGCCAACGGCAACTCGGTGTCAATCGGGTTGACTTCACTCACCGGCAGGGCAATGTCAGTGGCAATGCCCGAGACTTCGGTGACAAAAATCAGCTTGTCGGCTTGCAGCGCGACGGCCACCGAGGTGGCCACTTCTTCCATGGTCAGATTAAACGCCTCGCCCGTGGGCGAAAAGCCAACCGGGGACATCAGCACCAAAGCACCCATGTCCAGCGAACGCATGATGCCTGCGGTGTCAATCTTGCGCACCACGCCCGAGTGCTGAAAGTCCACTCCGTCCACAATGCCCACCGGGCGGGCGGTCAAAAAGTTGCCTGAAATCACGCGTACCGTGGCCCCGGCCATGGGCGTGTTGGGCAGACCCTGGCTGAACGCCGCTTCGATTTCGTAGCGCAACTGCCCGGCCGCTTCTTGCGCACAGTCCAGCGCCACTTCATCGGTGACGCGGATGCCACCAAAGTAGCGCGGCGTGTGGCCTTTGGCCGGGAGATGCTCGTTCACCTGGGGGCGAAAGCCATGCACCAGCACAATCTTGACCCCCATGCTTTGAATCAGCGCCAGGTCTTGCGCCAGATTGGGCAGCTTGCCTGCCGCAATGGCCTCGCCGCACACGCCCACCACAAACGTCTGGTTGCGAAACTTGTGGATGTAGGGTGCGACGGAGCGGAACCAGGGGACAAAGGTGAAGTTGAAGGGTAGAGTCATGGGGCAGGCAGCAGGTGCAGGCGTTTGGGGTCTGTGGGTGACCAACGTTGCGGTCAAAGTTACGGATACCTCCCTATTTTGCAGCACGCGCGCAGACGAAAAGCCGGCCGGTCATGGGCAAGCCACTTGAAGTCTTTTTTGCCATTCAAATTGTGACCCTGCGCGCTTGCCTGTGCGCACCCGTTGATGCCGGGCGACGTGCATCTCAAGTCCTCATATATTGCCCAGCGCATGGCGCAACAGCAACGCCGCCAACATCCACATCGTCAGGCCAATCAACCCGTCCAGGATTTGCCATGCCTTGGGGCGGGCAAACCAGGGGGTCAACCAGCGCGCACCAAAACCCAGCAAGCCAAACCAAGCCATGCTGGCAAAACTTGCACCCGCAATGAACCACGGACGCAAAACATGGGGTTGCTGTGCGCCAATGCTGCCGACCAGCAGTACCGTATCCAGGTAAACATGGGGGTTGAGCAAAGTGAATGCCGCAGCCTGTGCCAGGGCTCCTGACAGACGCACACGTGTGTCGGCCCCGTCTGCTCTTAACTGATTGGACTGCCGCGCCCGGCCAATGGCCTGCCAGCCATAGCTGGCCAGGAACGCCGCGCCCGCCAGTGCCAATGCACGCGCAACTTGCGGCTGTTCACCCAGGGCTTGCGCCATACCCAGCACACCGGCGGTGATCAGAATGGCATCAGCCAGAGCGCAGAACAGCACCACGCTACCCACGTGTTCACGCCGCAGGCCTTGGCGCAGCACAAAAGCGTTTTGAGCCCCAATGGCAACGATAAGCCCAAAGCTCAACGCCAGGCCTTGAACAAAGGCGGGCGCAACTGCTGAAATAGGAACTGAAAAATAGGTCATCCCCCGAGTTTGCCTGTGTTGGAGAGTGAAGACAAACTATGATTGCTTCACCAAGTTAAGGAAATCTAATTTCATGCTGGACTATGCATCGCTGACTGCTCTGGCCTGTGTCGTACGCGAAGGCAGCTTTGAACGCGCGGCCCGTGCGCTGCACGTGACCCCGTCGGCCATCTCACAACGCGTTCGCTTGCTGGAAGAACGCATCGGGTGTGCCCTGATCGTGCGTGGCCAACCGTGCCATGCAACAGAAACCGGGCGACGCTTATGCCAGCACGTGGATCGGGTGCGACTGCTGGAACATGAACTTCATGGTGAAGTCCCTGCGCTGGACCAAGATGGAACCGTGCGCGTTTCGTTGCCCATCGCGGTGAATGCGGACAGCCTGGCGACCTGGTTTGCCCCAGCCGTGGCGGTTTTTGCAGCAGCTGCGCCGGTCTGGATGGAGGTTGCAGTGGACGACCAGGATCACACGGCTGAGTGGTTGCGCTCGGGCAAGGTACTGGCCGCCGTGACCGGCACTGCACATCCTGCATCAGGCTGCAACAGCCATCCGTTGGGTTCAATGCGTTACGTGGCCGCTGCCAGTCCAGATTTTGTTAACCGCTATTTTGCCAAAGGGGTTAAAGCCGGCACGCTGGCTCTGGCTCCCAGCCTGGTCTTCAACACCAAAGACGAACTGCAGGCACGGTGGGTGAAGCGCCTGTGTCGTCGTCACGTCGAATTGCCGCGTCACACGCTGCCTTCTGCGCAGGCTTTTGTGACAGCGGGCATGGCGGGAATGGGCTGGGGACTGCACCCGCAGTCACTCATCAACCAGCATCTCAAGGAGGGTTCGCTGGTGGAACTGGTGGCCAATACGCCCTTGGATGTGCCGCTGTACTGGCAGCAGGCACGCGCCGCATCCTCATTGTTGGATGGCTTGACACGCGAAGTCATGGCAGCGGCAGGTACTGCGCTACGCCTGCGTTAGCTGCCCCGTTACCTGAGCCGATCTTGCTGCGACGCAGATAGCTGGCCGGCCCAGGCCAGCCTCGATAATCACGACCCCATGTCAGAACACTTGAACATCGAATTCCCAGAAGACCTGCCCGTATCAAGCCGCCGCGAGGAGATCATGGCCGCGATGGCCGCGCACCAGGTCATCATCGTCTGTGGTGAAACCGGCTCAGGCAAAACCACCCAGTTGCCCAAGATTGCCCTGGCGCTGGGGCGCGGGCTGTGCAACTACCCCAAGACCTTGCCCGATGGC
>JBGSRY010000381.1:0-11201 GCA_041737325.1 Rhodoferax sp.
GTGACCGCCCGTTCTGGTTTATCGTGACCAGTGATTCCGGTTTATCGTGACCGCTGTCATGACTGGCCCGAACGGACTGTGATGAAGGGCCAAGGCAGTCCCACGACAGCATCCCAGAATCAAGCAAGCGGCGTGCAGCGGCTGCGCATATTTATCCACCCCCATCGGGCTACCCTCACCAGCTTTGAACTGGAGCGGACATGCCCGATACCCGAAGGATCACTATGCGTTTTATCAAAGACATCCTGCGTCTCAAACTCGAACAGCACCACTCGCACCAGCACATCGCATCTGCGCTAGGCATCTCCAAAGGCGTAGTCACCAAATACGTCAAACTCGCCAACACAGCGGGCCTGCAATGGCCCCAAGTGCAGGCCTTGGACGAGACGGCACTGCACACCCGCCTGATGGGCACGCCCCAGCGTGACAGCAGCTTTGTGGCCCCAGACTATGACGACCTGCACCAGCAACTGCGCCGCAAAGGCATGACCCTGATGCTGCTGTGGCAAGAGCACACCGAAGGCCACCCCGGTGCGGCGGTACACAGCTACTCCCAGTTCTGCGAGAACTACCGCCGCTTTGCCAAAACCCTCAAACGCTCCATGCGCCAGATTCACCGTGCGGGCGAGAAGACGTTTATCGACTACGCCGGCCCCACGCTGGCGCTGACCAACGGTGAGCGCGCCCACATCTTCGTCTCGGCCCTGGGTGCCTCGGGCTACACCTTCGCCTACGCCACCGCGCACGAAACCAGCGCTGATTGGCTGGGTGCCACCGCACAGGCGCTGCGCTTTTACGGCGGCTGCACCGCCCTGATCGTGCCCGACAACCCCAAGGCCATGATCGCCAACCCGGATCGCTACGAACCCCAGGTCAACGCCACGGTGCTCGACTTTGCCCGTCACTATGGCTGCTCAGTGCTGCCTGCGCGCCCACGTCACCCGCAAGACAAGGCCAAAGCAGAGTCGGCCGTGCAGGTGGTTGAGCGCTGGATACTGATGCGCCTGCGCCACCACACCTTCGAAACGATCGATGAAGTCAACCAGGCCATTGCGCCGCTGCTGAGTCAACTCAACAACAAGCCGTTTCAGAAGCTCACTGGCAGCCGCGCCAGTGTCTTTGCCGACATCGATGCACCAGCCCTGCACGCCTTGCCGATACAGACCTGGGAGTGGGCGGTGTTCAAGACGGTCAAGGTTCACATTGACCAGCACATCGAATATGAAGGCCACCGCTACAGCGTGCCCCACGCCCTGGTGGGTGCGACGCTGGAAGTGCGCGTGACCCAGCACACGCTGGAAGTGTTGCATCGTGGTCAACGCGTGGCCAGCCATGCGCGCTGCGCCCATAAAGGGGGCTTTACCACGGTGCCCGAACACCTCTCAGCGGCGCACCGCGCGCACTTGGAGTGGACGCCTGAGCGCCTGATCCACTGGGGCCAAGACATGGGTGTGGCTACGGGCAATTTGGTCACACGCATTCTGGCCTCACGCCAACATCCCGAGCACGGTTACCGGGCCTGTCTGGCCCTGCTGTCGCTGGCCAAACGCTATGGCAAATCCCGCCTAGAGGCAGCCAGCTTGATCGCGCTGGAATTGGGCACCACCAGGAGTGCTGACGTGCGCGAGATTTTGGTCAATGGGCGCGATCAGGTGGCACCCCCAACGACACCCGAGTGGGTCAGCCCGGCACACGCCAATCTACGCGGGCCAACGCATTACCACTGAAACGCATGACGCGACAAACCCAATACCAAACAACCAAACACCAAATTCAAAGGAAATACACCATGATGATGAACACGACATTGGAACAACTGCGCAACCTTCGCCTGGCGGGCATGGCCAGCGGCCTGCAAGAGCAGCTCAGCCAGGCCGGTATGACGGGCCTGAGCTTTGAAGAGCGCCTGGCCCTGCTGGTCGATCGGGAGGTGCACTGGCGCAGTGATAAGCGCCAGGCACGGCTACTCAAGGCGGCACAGCTCAAGTGCCCGCAGGCCTGCATTGAGGACATTGACAGCCGCCCTGAACGCGATCTGGATCGCAGTGCGGTGATGAGTCTGGCACTGGGTAACTGGATCGAGAGCGGTCACAGTGTGTTGATCACGGGCTTGACGGGTGCGGGCAAGACTTGGCTGGCGTGCGCCCTGGCGCAGTACGCTTGCAGGCGTGGCCACAGTGCGTTGTACCAGCGCGTGCCCCGCCTGGGCGAGGAGTTACGCATCCGGCACGGTAATGGCAGCTTTGGCAAATGGTTGCTCGCGCTGGCCAAGACGGATGTGCTGTTGCTCGACGACTGGGGTATGGCCGGCATTGATAGCCAGACCCGCGCGGATTTGCTGGAAATCATCGATGACCGTGCGGGCAACAAGGCGACCATCATTACCAGTCAGTTGCCCATTGAGCATTGGCATGCGTGGATTGGCGACGCAACGATTGCGGATGCGATTCTGGATCGGGTGCTACAGAAGAATCACCGCTTCAATTTGATGGGTGAGTCGTTGCGGGGTAACAGGAAAGCTGACATGCCGACCAGCGCAACTGCGAGTGCAAGTGAATCGTCACCGGCAAGGGAGCATCGGCAAAAGGCTGCGTAAACGCAGCAGGGGACAGGGGGCTATCCATGCTGTGTGGGTCGCTCCCGCCCGCCGTGGATAACTGATCTGCCCACACCGCAAGGGTGTGGACAGCCGGTGGTGCCCACCGGTGCATCAGTTACCCACCGCTCCCCGGCTTTTTGCCTTCGGCCTGACGCGCTTCGCTTGCCCGGGGCAGCGTCCTGCCCCGCCCCTGCGGGCTGGCGCCCGGTGGCCCCACCCCCAGACTTCTTGAATACCTTTTTGAACCTCCAAAACCGCCAAATCCGGACATCCTGATCCATGTTTTGGCGTCCTGCGCAACGGCATCCCTACAATCTGCGCAGCGCAACTTTTGCACGCTGCGCAACCGGTCACGATAAACCGGAATGACCGGTCACGATCGCCGGAATACGCAAGTGGCCTTGGCTGGCACCACCGGCCTTCGCATCCAGCGAACGGATAACTGCATCGGATAAGGCAGTATTTATCCTGCAGGTTGCGTTTTGCACACCAGTTCCTGCCGCAGTGCCCGACGCTTTTGCGTTTGGACGCTGCTTGCCTTCTGCGGTACCGATGTGATGATAGTTGCGTCGAAATCCTTACCCGCACCACAGAAAATAGCTTTGATCGCCACGCGGACCCCTATCCGATCCGGGCCAGCAGTTGATCGATCACGTTGCTTGACTGGCGCTGACGCAACGCCCTTGCCTCACGCTGCTCGGGCTCGTCGCGTTCGCCAAGCTCGAACTTGGCGACCGACACGGGGCCATCCTTACGATAACCCTCGGTTTTCTCGTCCTGCGCGAAGCGCTTGCGCAAAATTTCCAGCGCGGCCTGGATTACGGCGCTGTGCTTGCCGTCGCGCTCCTTACGGAACGCCTCAGCGACAGCATCCAGTCCCTCGGGCGCATGTTCGATGCAATAGATGAGATCGTGCGCATCCTTGCGTTCGTAACGTTGGTCGAACGCGAATGACTTCAAGCAGGTGAAGCTGACCAGATTGGCGTGCTTGATCGTCTCGGTCGCGATGCCGTTGTCGCCCAGCAGTTCAGCCTGGATCTCGGTGACCTGGTGCAGATCGAAGACGATGGACGAATGCGGGATGTTGAGCGCGGAGATTGTGCCCTCGGTCGGTAACGGCTGCACCTTGCCGCCAGCGATATCCGGTGCGTCAGCGAGCAGTTCGAGAACCATCAACGCACCGTTTTCGGTGCGTGTCTGCCAGCGCCAGGAGAGTTTCCTGCCGCTCTCGTTTTCGGCACGGTCGAAGCCCATTTTCTTGAAGTTGTCTTCCAACGTTCGGTACGCCTCGGTATCGGCCAGAATTTGCAGGTCAATCACAATGTCCACGTCCATGGTGCCAGCATGCGCGGGCACGACGGGTGGTCGAGCAGGAACCAGATACCTTGGTGTAAGGCCACCGATGAGGTAGACCGAGTCCTTCCACGGGCCTAATCCACGCAGCAGTGTCACCAGGACACGCTCACAGTCAAGCGTGTACTGGTCGTTGTAACCATCGAGGGTTGCGGGCTTGGCCATCAGAAACCGATCCTTTCTTTACGCAAGTGCTCCGCCATTTCCTTGGCACGGCCTTCACCGCGCAGAAGATCGAGGTAGACCTGGATAGGACTGGCCAGCCAGCTACCGCCCACTTGCTCCCGAAACAACAACTCGCCGGGCGACTTCGCTTCGATGATCAAGAGGTTTGCCCCTTCACTGACCGCGCGCGCGCCGAGTGCGCCAATGGCGGCATCGGCGGCAGCGCTGACCAGCAAGCGTGCGCGCACCTGTGAAACACTGGACAAGAACGGCGCGTAGCGTTGTGCAGCGGCCTCAAAACTTACCGCGTACCCGACCTCATGGATGGCGAAGGCCTGTCCAACGTGCTCCAGCAGGGTGTCGGCTTTGATTGAGGGGACGTAATAGCGACGTAGCGTGGGGGGGCGGATGGAAGCGATCTGCTTCACCCAGGCATTCAGTAGCGCCGCAGGCTCTCTGAGGTGGCGCTCTTTGCTGGGGCCTTGTCCGCGCGAGACTAACCAATCGAGACGCTCAAGCTCCGTCAGCACCTGCGAGGCGGTTGCTGGCGACACCAATGCCTGTTCGGCGAGTTCTTTGCCGCCGAACCATTCCTGATGGCGCATCAGCAGGGTGTGCAGCACCTGCGCACGCCGCCCGGAAAACAAAGACCGTACCGATTTCGACAGCGTTTTGGGTGGCGGCTTGTCGATGTAGAGATACACGCCAGGTGCGGGCAAGAACAGGCTGCCGCCGCTGTCATAGTACCCGACATGCTCATCCTTCAGCAGTTCCTTGGCCCCCGGAGAGATGGACTCGGCGACCAAGACTGATACTGTTTCGTCGCCACTTTGGGCTTTGGGCCTGTTGTGGCTGATTTCCCTGAACTGCCAGAGAACTTCACGCACATCTCTTGGATAAACGGCCTTTTTTACCTCAATCAGGACGGTGAAAGACTTGCCTGCGATGAGCAGGTCGATTTGGGCATCATGCTCCCTGACGCCGGCCTGCCCGGCGGACTCCGGGTGGTCGAGTTCGGCCTGCACCTCTGGCAGTGCCCGAAGCGTATCGAGAAACTGCTCAATTAGCTGTTGTTTGGTCGTGTTCAACTCAAGCATCATGGTTTACGGGTTCTTTGCTGCGCAGTGGATATGCCAATACTAGCGAATATTCAGTAATATAGCAATATTTACTGTGCAGTGAATATCGTTACTCATTTCTGAGCTTCCCGGCGTGTGCCGTCGAGATCGCGGACATTGTCTCCTCGCGTCTTGCCGAATTGCGGTCTTACGGTGTGATCCCTCACGCCTGGGCCATTTGGATCTGCGCGATGCGCTTGCTCTTAACCCAACAGAACGTGATGAGCATGTTTTGGATGCAATGACATCCGGTGTTGCGTTGTGACTATTAGCCTCGATTTGATATGATACTGTTGAGGCTCATTAGCGGCCTTGGCTGGCACCACCGGCCTTCGCATCCAGCGAACGGATAACTACATCCGACAAGGTAGTCTTCAACATTTGCTGATAGCGTTTACACGCCAGTTTCTGCCGTCGCGCCAGACGCTTTTGCGCTTGGACGCTGCTCATATACACAGTCTTCGCCGATCTGGTACCTCACATGGTCGGTTTTCCTGCGTTCACGCGCGCCCAAATACCACTGGATGTTATGGACAGTCTTTGCCAATCCGCGTCTGACAACACCCCCATCCGCCTCAATTCGGATGCACTGTCACGCCTTCTGGGAAAAATTATCAACACACTGGGATCCACTTCTGTGTGGACCCGCAGTTTCGAACAGCAACTCACAACTTTGCAACGCGGATTCAAGTTGCTGGTGCCTGAGCATCCAGCCGCAGTCAAATGGCACCAGGCAATGTGCGACTTGCTTACTACGAAGCCTGAACCGTCATCCCGAGGAACATTGCAAATGCAGCCTCTGGCAATGCTCCTGCAAATGCAGCCGATCCTGATGCCGCGTGTTGAGACTGAATGTTGTCTGTGTCTTGCAGCCCTGGTTTTTGCGGGGCAGGTGTCTGGCACACATGTTTCCACGAAATACCTCGATGGACTGGAGCAACTTTTCCGCTCAAATCGTCCTCATTGGAAACATGCGCGTAGTCTGTTGGCAGCCAGCACGTCACCGGCTCCAAGCCACACCACCCAACTGCCCGAGGTGGTCACAATTTTTCTTGATGCAACATTTCAGCTTAAAGCCGGTGGACTGTTTTTCCCCAATTTTTTGAACAGCCAGCGCCAGCCGGACTTACCCCATCTTGTACTTGCCCTGGCAGACGCTGCAAGCCACGAACCAGCAGGGTCCGCCCTCACCGAAGGCAGAAAAACCAGTGTTTTTCAAGTTCAGGCATGTGAACAGCTCTTTGAATTCCAGGTGCTGCAGCAAGAGCAGGAACCTGCGTTAAACAATTACCTCCTCGATATCGACTGGAATAGCCAGACAGATAACGAATTCCGGGATGCATCACGCATTCTAGTTTTGCAGTTACGCACGCAAGATGATTTACCCAAATCCAGCATGCTGCGTCTTCATGCGGCGTGTCGGCTCCTCTCTGAGCTGGCACAGCTAAGCATCGAAAAACTCGCATCAATGCCGCTCTATCGGCACGGGTCAATGCATTTAGATCTGAAATGTGGGCTGATCAGGAGGGACCTCAACATAGTGGCTCCGCGTACTGACCGTACAAAAGGACCGAGGTGGCTCCGACGCTGGTTGAGGACACCAGTTCCACCAGAGGTGCTCGCAGTATTACGAGCGGCCGCCTCAAAATGCCCAAACGCACGGACTGTTGGTGACCTCATGGTTTCTGCCGGGTTGACCCCAAAACGCTGTCACCAATTGATGAACCAAGACCGACAGGAGAGCCGCATCCATGAAAGCTTGCGGGTTGCGCGTTCGTTACGCTCCTTTTTGTTGGCCCAGGGTGTCCATGCCTCCACGGTCTCCCGCGCCCTTGGCGATATCACGATCCTGCCAAGGTCACACCACTACTACCTGGCACTAGATCAGCAAGCAATTTATGGTGCCATCAATCTCTGGTGCAACGCCATTGGCCTGGCGGGAGTCGGCATGCCAAGCATGGGCACCTTGATTGGCTCGCCCAAGGCACCAACCCTCAAAGAAATGGCACGATCCTTCCAACTTCTTCAGCAGGAGAACCAGAAAGACAGGAAGTCAGTCACAGCCCGGTCCTGCCTGGATGAGGTGATCCAATTTCATAACAATTTTGTTTGTCGATACGTATTGCAGTTGTTGTGGGCCGAAGGAGCACGCTGTCAAAAACTCTCCAGTATTACCGCTGGATCGCTATTTGCCGATGACAGGAATGTCATCATTTCTGACCGTGATAGCGACCGGTATGCCCAGTGGCGCGTCTGTCCGTTACCTTCTGGATTGCAGCGTTCTCGGCTCAACTATGCATCGCATCTCATTGCCATGGCGCGATGGCTAACTAAGCGCGGCGTGTCTAAAGCGGCGCAAGCATTGGAACAAATCACGGATGGCAGAAACCCCAATGCAGGGGCACTACCCATCTTGTTCCGCGGTCAAGACAAAACATTGGACAGCCGTCCCATCACACGCGCCGATCTCAACCAAATCAAGGCATCCATGCCAATCGGCGAACTGAATGAACCCAGGCATTTTTTGATTTCCGAGCTTGACCGGCGTGAAATCGCACCGATCGCCATCAGCGCCCAGGTCGGCCATCACCATACCTGTGCCCCAGCTTTTGGTGTCGGCAGTGGCATGAGCATCCGCGACTTCAGCATTTACATGATGTCCGTATTGGAGCACCTCCATGAAGACCTCGGCCTGCAACCATTGTCTGGACTTGGCACGACGGCCGTCGTCAGGCTCAAACTTCCCACGTTGAGGTTGCCAGATGTGTTGCAACCACCAGACAACCTTTATCTGGCCCAGCGATTGGCGGTTGAAGATTTCAATCCACCAGATATTTTTCTGGCCGAGGAAGACTGCCCAGTGTCAGCCCTGACCCTGCCTGCTCGCAACAGCTTACTTAGGCTGAGGACCGCGTATCTCAAATCAGACGCGCTCGGTCGCCACCCTTGGGGCGCTGTGTGCTTTTGTCTCATCGGGTTTGATCTGGTACTCAACATCTCTGACCTGGAGCAGTTTTTCGATCGACTAAAAATGAAATCGGAGGTCAGCGTTGGTCAGCTAAACATCGTTGAAATCTTTGATAAAGGCCCCTTGCCGATCGGCCAGTGCCTCATAAGTCAGTACAGCGTTGACGCACTGAAGGTAGCGCATACAAGAGGTCCACACGTAGCTTTTCGTGAAGCGCTCAACGATCTTGAAGTATTACTGTTAAGCCTTGATCCTGTCTGGCCAAAAACCGGAGCGGGTGGGGCTGGGCGCCGCCTGCAATCCATGGCTGCCCATTTATCTATGGTGGACTTACCCGCGGTATCCCGCTTCACGATGATTCATAAGAGTCCGTTCATTCCTGCGTGCGATATCGAGCGCATTGTTTACGGTCATACAACACGGCTTGACCCACCCCAACTTCAGTCCCGACCAGCCAAACGCTCAAGTGACTTCAAAGAGCAAATGGTGATTGTGAAGCGCTGGGCAGACAAAGACGCCCCGTTGGGCGAATACCAGAGCCGGGCCAATGGCTTACTTGACGACCTTGCCAAACTGGAATCCAACCATTTGGTCGATGAAGTTGAGCTGATGATTCATGATTTCATACGCGCGGAACTGAGTGAGCATCCTCCATACGGAAAGCTAATGCTGAACATTTTCGAGGCGTACCTGAAGGTCCAGATCAAATTTTTTGCACAGGTACGTATCCTAGGTGACTTGCCCCGAACCCCTGAGGAATGGATCAGCTTCATGGATATTTTTGTCGATGCTGATGATGCGGTTGAGGGCATACGGCGCTGGGCAGGTTTCCATATTTGTGCATGGCTCATGACCAAGGGATACTCTGTACCGCAGGTCCTGGTGCAGGGCAACAGGAATAAGGTCAACTACAAGCCCCACCTGTCTGTCTATGTCACATCCGCTGAAATTGAGAAGTGCATTGAACTACTCCGATACAGCGGCCTGCATCCCCCGCTGAAAGAGTGGCTGCCAATACAACTGCGCTTACAGCGCGGCTGCGTTCTGCGTCCCGCCGAGAGCCGATTTCTTCAGGCTGGGCATGTGTCCCGGGATGCCAATCACATTTACATCACGACCAGTGGGCACGATCACCTAAAGAATCAATATGCGAGGGGGCTTGTAACCGTACCCGAGTCCCCGCGCCACGACTTGTTGATTCATAAGGAAAGACGCACGGGATCGCCCGATGGGTTGTCAGCATCTCTGTTTGTTCCGGCTGGTGAGGATGGCTACATTGAGTACGACCAGCTGGCACATGCATCCCGTTCAGTGCTACAAGACATCACCGGCCGCGGTGACTTGCGGCTCTATGACTTTCGTGCTTGTGCTATCACAGATATCTTGATTGACATCCAGGGCACACTCAATTCTTTGGCACATGGCCAGCAGATATATGCCCCAAAAGTTGACGGCAACCTGATCACATCCAGTTATAGACGAGGCGCTGTTGCTGCCCGCGAGGCCCGTCAGTCCAATGTGGTCACCACACTCCGGTACTACTACTTGGGCGGCACGATTGAAAACAGGGCCAGGCTCAATGCCTTGCAGAAAGACGTGACGCCATCTGCCAGTTATCTTGCCATTGTTCAAGGTAAAAGCTCTGCCGCCGTCCTGATGCAACGTCATCGTCTGGCGCACCGTGCCATTGCTCGAACCAGTTGCCTCAATGCACCCTTGCCGGAAACCAACTGCTCACTGGATCGCAGTGCGAATTTGGACGCTCGCACAACCCAGCCCCAGCCACAACTCCCACCCGGCGAGTCAATGGTGCTTGCTGGCCTACTCACCCTGGGTGGTCTGGTTCCCACTCCAGCGGCAGACGCCGCCTCGATGGCATCAGACAGGCTGAATAGTCTGCTCCCTGAGCTCATGGCCGCACTGACAAAAGTTGGCATCACATCCCTCCACCACACAGCAGCTCAGACTTCGTCCACTTGGTTTCCCACGCTGAAAAAACTTTCAACCTGGGCCTACCTGCACCGTCACGAGCTGCAGGCATTTACCAGCAAGTCTCCCAAAACTTTTCGGATGTATGGCAGCAAGCTGAGCTTCTCAAATCATGCAGCAGTCCTTGAATCGCGTGCACTTTGGGCTGGCCTGCCCGGCATTGGTGTCCAGCCGTTATTGGTCTACAGTAAGTCAGTGGTGCCGTCACTAAGAACGGCTTTCAAGGAAGAACTGCGGTGTCTTGGGATCGAGACTGTTTCTACTGCGGTTCAACGTCAGCGTTATGCCGCCATGCGTTTTTGCCCCTGCATTTCTGCATCAATTCAAGGGCGTGACGCGCACACCACGTACTCAAATCATCAGATGGGCAAAACCGGCCGATTGGTGGTGGCAGCCATGACTTTAGCCATCTCATTAGTAACCAAGGAGCTCGAATGAAACACATCCCCAAAGCCGAACTGCAAGCCTATCTGTCCGACCAGATTGAGCAAGGTCGGTACGTTGAAATTGCCGCGCCCGAGCCGCGTGGCACTGAAAATTGGGTCCTGATGGACCGTCAGCATTCCAGTGAGCGAGCACGTGCGCAAGACCTGAGCATCGTTGTTCCCAAGAGTCCGTACGTTGTGTCTGCACTCAAACCAACCAACGGCGTTATTGCCTCCTTGGCCGTCGAACCACCACAACCCAGTCTTCTCGACGAAAATATATCGCCTACAAACTCAGCCGCACCTCTGGAAATAGCACGCCGGACCACAATGTCAATCCAATCGATGAAGGTAACGGATCACCGTGTGGCAATGGCACTCAACACAGATTCGTCCATTCCGTATGAAACCCTTGTTCAAGTCGCAGGATCGGAAGAAAAACTCACCGACTCGCTGAAACGGCTGAAGCGATTCAAAACTCAGGGCATGAATGTACAGACCATCGACCAAATGGTGGCCATTGAGCCCGAAAAGATACTTGCCAAGTCTGTTCCAATGGGCAAAACCGGCCGATTGGTGGTGGC
>JBGSRY010000393.1:0-2341 GCA_041737325.1 Rhodoferax sp.
GCGTGCACCCGATTCGTCGACCAACAGCAAGGCGTTGTCGTCCTGACCAAAGGTGTCTGGCCCAATGTTGCCCACCAGCAGCGGCACACCTTTACGCAAGCGCTTGGCCTGGGCGTTGACCAGCAGGTCATGGCTTTCGGCGGCAAACCCGACGCAATAAAGGGCACGGCTCTTACCACGCTCGGATTGCGCCAGGGTCGCCAAAATGTCCGGGTTTTCCACAAAGTGCAACACCGGGGGCTGGCCTGTGCCATCTTTTTTGATTTTGCGCTCCAAGGGTGATTCAGGCCGCCAGTCAGCCACTGCGGATGTAGCTATAAAAACAGTAGCTGTCTGCGCTTTATCCATAACGGCTTCAAGCATATTTAATGCAGATTTCACATCCAAACGCGTGACCCCACGCGGGGTCGGCAAGCTCACCGGACCCGCCACCAGAGTCACCTCTGCACCCGCTTCACGCGCGGCACGCGCAATGGCAAAACCCATCTTGCCGCTGGACAGGTTGGTGATGCCACGCACCGGGTCAATGGCCTCAAAGGTGGGCCCGGCGGTCACCAGCACATGGTGACCACGCAACACCTTGGGTTGAAACCAATCGATCACCTCGTCCAAAATCTCAACCGGCTCCAACATGCGGCCATCACCGCTTTCGCCACAAGCCTGGTCACCACAACCTACACCCAACACGTGTGCGCCGTCCTGCGTCACTTGCGTCACATTGCGCTGCGTGGCGGGATGCCGCCACATTTCCAGGTTCATCGCCGGGGCAATCAGCAAAGGAACCTGGTCGGCTGGGCGTGCCAGACACATCAAGCTGAGCAAATCGTCAGCCTGCCCCTGCGCCAATTTGGCCAAAAAATCGGCGCTGGCCGGGGCCATCAGGCACAGATCCGCCTGCCGCGTCAACTGGATGTGCGCCATGTTGTTGGCCACACGCGCATCCCACTGGGAACCATAAACGGTGTGCTGACTCAGGGCCTGCATCGTGACCGGGGTCATGAATTGCTCGGCTGCCGCACTCATGACCACCTGGACTGTGGCTCCTGCCTTAATGAGCAAGCGGCACAACTCGGCCGACTTGTAGCAAGCAATGCCACCACTGAGTCCCAAAACAATGTGTTTTCCAGCAAGATCTTTCATGCGCCGCAATGTAACAGAGCGCCCAACCCTGGCCGGTTGCGCCAGGCCCCACCTCTATAATCTCGTTTTACCAGCTCCCTGAGCGTGCAGCTCACTCTGACATGACCAAATTTGTCTTCGTCACCGGCGGTGTGGTGTCTTCCCTGGGCAAGGGAATCGCCTCCGCCTCCCTCGCCGCGATTCTGGAATCGCGCGGCCTTAAAGTCACTTTAATCAAGCTTGACCCGTATCTAAATGTAGACCCGGGCACGATGTCGCCGTTTCAGCACGGTGAGGTGTTTGTGACCGACGACGGCGCAGAAACCGACCTCGATTTGGGCCACTATGAGCGTTTCATTGAAACGCGCATGAAGAAGGCCAACAACTTCACCACCGGTCAAATTTACAAAAGCGTGCTTGAAAAAGAACGCCGCGGCGACTACCTGGGCAAAACCGTTCAGGTCATCCCCCATGTCACCAACGAAATCCAGGACTTCATCAAGCGCGGAGCCGGGTTTGGCACGGCTGATGCAGTCGATGTGGCCATTGTTGAAATTGGTGGCACTGTGGGCGACATCGAATCCTTGCCCTTTCTGGAAGCCGTGCGCCAGCTCAGTTTGCAGCTTGGCCCCAACAACAGCGCCTTTGTGCATTTGAGTTACGTGCCCTGGATTGCCGCCGCTGGCGAGCTCAAAACCAAGCCCACCCAGCACACCGCCAAACAACTGCGCGAGATCGGCATCCAGGCCGATGCACTGCTGTGCCGTGCCGATCGCCCGATTCCCGAAGAAGAGCGGCAAAAAATATCGCTCTTCTCGAATGTGCCCGCCTGGGGCGTGATCTCCATGTGGGACGTGGACACCATTTACAAAGTGCCGCGCATGTTGCACGAACAAGGTCTGGACGGCCTGATTTGTGACAAGCTGCGCCTGAATACACCGCCCGCCAACCTGAAACGCTGGGACGACCTGGTGTACGAAACCGCCCATCCGCAGGGCGATGTGAACATCGTCATGGTCGGCAAGTATGTGGAGTTGAGTGACAGCTACAAGTCGCTGAATGAAGCCTTGCGTCACGCTGGCATGAAGAACCATGTGCGCGTCAAAATCAGCTACATCGATTCCGAGACCATCACCCCGGACAATGTCGCCCAACTGGCCAAATATGATGCCGTGCTGGTGCCTGGCGGGTTCGGTATTCGCGGTGTGGAAGGCAAAATTTG
>JBGSRY010000396.1:0-14714 GCA_041737325.1 Rhodoferax sp.
AGAGGTTGGATCCGCTTGCACGGCAAGCTGACAGTAAATTTCCGATTCGGCTAGCCGGCCTTGCAGTCGGTAAACAATCCCCAGACTGATCAGTGCCTTGGGGTAGTCTGGTGCAATTTGCAACGCCTGAAAAATGTTTGCTTGAGCTTCATCTAATTGCCCAAGTCCCCACAGTGCCGAGCCTAGATTGTTGAGTGTGGCTGCATCGTTTGGTGCTTGTTCAAGTGCTTTTTTGCTGCTGTTGATGGATTCCGTGAACTTGCCTTGGCTGTAGTAGATCGCACCTCGTATCTTCCAGCCCAGGGCCTGTTTGGGAAAGCGCTCTGTGAGCGACGATGCCAGTGTTTCGGCCTCACATAATCGTTTTTCGTCAAACAGCCGGGTCAGTGTTTCAAATTCAACAGATTCGGTTTGATGTTGCTGACTTGTCTGGCGTTTGGCGCGTTTCATGAAATCAATGTTAACTATTTCAGCAACTGCAAGACCGATTGCGGTAGTGAGTTGGCTTGCGCCACCATCGCTGTGCCTGCTTGTTGCAATACCTGGGCGCGTGACAAATTGGCGGTCTCTTGCGCGTAGTCTGCATCCATGATGCGGCCACGCGAAGCGGCTGAGTTTTCAGACGAGACGCGCAAGTTGGCAATCACCGTGTCAAACCGGTTTTGTGTTGCGCCCCAGGTTGCACGCGCACTGGTCACGGTGTTGATATCTGCATCCAGCAGCGAAATTTGAGCAAAAGCCGTACTGGTTGCCGTGCCCAAAGAGGTTGCCGTGCCTGCATAGGAAGTGGCCGCGACTGAAATGGTGTCATTGGCGGTGCTATTGGCTCCCACCTGGAACGCAAATGTGGCGGCCGCAATGACATTGAGTCCGTTGAATGTTGTGGCGGCGGCAACACGGGTGTTTTCAGCCGCCAGCAACGAATACTCTGCGTTCAAGGACGAAATATCGGTAGAAGTGTTGGTGCCGTTGGCGGCTTGCACGGCCAGTTCACGCATGCGCTGCAAATTGTTAGAGATGGCCCCCAGTGCACCTTCGGCGGTTTGCGCCAAAGATATGCCATCGTTGGCGTTTCGAATTGCCACGTTCATACCGCGTGTTTGGGTATTCATGCGCTCTGCAATGGCCAAGCCTGCGGCATCGTCTTTGGCGCTGTTCACGCGCAACCCAGACGACAAGCGAGCCATGGACATCGCCAATGAATTGGTGGTACTTGCCAGGTTGCGCTGGGCATTGAGTGAATTGACATTGGTGTTGATGGTGGAAGCCATGCGAATCTCCTTAAAGGCTTGAAAATGAAAGTGCGTTTTGCCGGTAGACAAATTGTGCGGAATCCAAACCTGGCACTTAAGCCGGATAAGCGGCAGTGAAATCGGTCTTTTCTGCTCTTTTCGTAGCGATTTTTTAAAAAACTCTGAAAAAACCTCAAGTTTCAGCACTTGACAGCCGAAAACTGGTTCAACGGGTTCGAAAAAGACTCGTCGTCCGGCTAGCTACCTTGGTAGTTCCGGTCATGATTGCCATCCTTCAGGTTGGCATTGAGATCGGCAAAGTTGCCGGAATTGTTTACTTTTAAGGAGCTTCTCATGTCTTCCATTAACACGAATGTCAATTCGATCACGGCACAACGTAACTTGGCAGGCACCACCAACTCGCTGGCCGTGTCGATGGCTCGACTGTCGTCTGGGTTGCGCGTGAACAGCGCCAAAGACGATGCCGCAGGCTTGTCCATTGCGGAGCGCATGAATGCCCAGACGCGTGGCATGAATGTGGCTGTTCGCAACGCCAATGATGCCATTGGTCTGGCGCAAACGGCTGAAGGTGCTTTGGGACAAATTTCAAATAATTTGCAGCGCATGCGTGAACTGGCTGTACAGGCATCAAACGGCACAAATACGTCAGCAGACGTTAGCTCCCTGAATGCCGAATTTACGTTACTTGCTGCTGAAAACACCCGCGTTGCGGCTGCAACAACTTTCAATGGTTTGTCGGTCACAAACACGACATCTTCTTTCACATTCCAGGTCGGGGCCAACAGTACCGCTGCACAAGATCAGATTACTGTAGCTGGTACATCTTTTTCCGCCACAACAGCATCTACCGGTTTGGGTACTGCATCAAGCACGGCATTTAGCCAAATTTCCTTGCTGGATGCCGACATCAACACTGTAAATTCTTCCCGTTCGACCTGGGGTGCTACCCAAAACCGTTTTGACACGGTGATTGCCAACTTGCGCGTCTCGTCTGAAAATTCTGCCGCTGCACGTGGGCGCATCATGGATGCAGACTACGCCCAGGAAACCGCCAGCTTGTCACGCGCGCAAGTGCTGCAACAAGCCGGCACAGCCATGGTGGCACAGGCTAATCAGCAACCACAAAGCGTGTTGGCGCTGTTGCGGTAAGCGCGTAATTGTCACCAGTTCAGGCTGGTGATCTGTGAATTGACATCCGGCGGCTTCAGACACAATGTCTGGGTCGCCCGTTTGCTTTGGGCTCATGGCGGCATAGTTTGGAGTAAAACATGACTATTTCTTCGACGGGTGTGGGCAGCGGCCTGGATGTTAAAAGCATCGTCTCGCAACTGGTCGCCATTGAGCGTCAGCCATTGAAAGCCCTGCAAACGACGGCTTCCAAGTACCAGACCCAACTTAGCATTTACGGCACGATCAAATCCCAGGTGTCCACCTTGGGCGATGCGGCCGGGGTATTGGCAACGTCTGGCGGATGGTCAGCACAAAAAGCCACTTCTTCCAACGCCACAGCGGTGGCTGTAACGGCTGGTTCGTCTGCGGTAACCTCGTCCATGTCAGTGACGGTACAGCAATTGGCACAAGCACAAGCGGTTACGTCTGTCGGGGTTACGACGGGTTCAGCGGTGGGTGCAACGGGGTCGTTGTCAATTCAATTGGGTACCTGGACTGGGGCCAGTTTTGCACCTGGTGCCAGCTCAGCCATTTCGGTCACCGTGTCCGCAACTGACACCGTGGCCACCATGGCCGCAGCCATCAATGCGGCCAATGCAGGGGTGTCGGCATCGGTGCTGAATGATGGTACCAATGACCGCTTGGTGTTGCGCTCTAGCAGCACCGGTTTGGCGGCCGGCTTCAGTGTCACGCCCACGGGCGGGAATGCTGCACTTGATGCCTATGGATTTACCGACTCAACCCTGGTTGCCCCTTCGGCAAGCGGTATGTTCATGGGGCAATCCGGCTTGGATGCCAATTTGAAGGTGAATGGTGTCGCCCTGACCTCTGCCAGCAACAGCATGAGTAACGTGATGCCAGGGGTCTCGTTGCAACTGCTGCAAACCACTGCTACTGCAGTTGATATTGCGGTGACGCAAGATACCGATGTGGTGCAAAAAAACATTCAGAGTTTTGTTGATGCCTATAACGCATTGAACCAGACCATTGCCGATGCCACCAAATACACGGCAGCGACCAAAACGGGTGGGCCATTGCAAGGTGATTCAACCACACTGGGCTTGCAAAGCGCATTGCGATCCATATTGGGCTCCAGCAGCACGGGTTCAAGTTTCAGCAACTTGTCTGAGGTTGGTCTTGAACGCCAGACAGATGGTTCACTGAAGATCAACACCACCAAGTTGAGTGCGGCCAAACTCGACATGGGTAATTTGGAAAAGTTATTCACCACCAACAACAGTGATGCCACCACGAATGGTTTTGGATTAAAGGTGCGTGATTTTGCGCATGGCATGATTGCCTTTGATGGTGGCGTGACCAATAAATCTGCAGCCATCCAGGGGGCCATCACCCGCAACACAGCAGACCAGGACAGAGTCAATGAGCGTGCCACCCGTGTAGAGGCCCAATTGCTGCGTCAGTATTCGGCGCTGGATACCCAAATGGCTCAGTGGAATAGCTTGAGTTCTTACATGACTTCGCAAATTTCCCAGTGGAATAAATCGACCGCTTAGCCGGTTCATTTTTTGGCTGAAGTGCCGATATAGAAAGCATCAGGCACTTCAGGAACGAACTCACATGTTTACCTCAGTCAGTATGCGTTCAGCAAATCCATTCAGGCCCAGTGGTGGCAACGTTTATCAACAGGTTGAGGCCGAAACCGCTGTGTTTGGTGCTGATCCGCATCAGTTGGTTTACTTGCTCTTTGAAGCTCTGCAGCAATCTTTGGTCAAAGCCAAGGGGGCTATGTCCAGTGGTGACATCGTTGCAAAAGGGCAAGCCATTGGCAGGGCGGTGAGAATATTAGAAGAAGGCCTCAAGGCGGGGCTGGATGTTGAACAGGGTGGGGAGTTGGCCCTGAATTTGAAGACGGTCTATGACATTTGCATCCTGAAACTGACGGAGGCGAATTTGCACAACCGTATCGAGTTGCTTGATGAAGTCAGCGCATTGGTGCATCCCCTGGCCGATGGGTGGAAGCAAATCAAGACGGATATTGCGGTGAAAACTTTCCAGTCTTGAGGGGTAAAAAATGTCACAAATCCTTATTGACTACTACAAAGCCATCGAAGCCAGCAGTGCTCGCATGCTGGATGCGGCCAAGTCTGAAGACTGGGAGCAAGTGATGCGCTTTGAAGGCGCTTGCGCGGTGCTGATCGAGCAGTTGCGCAGCCGCGCCAGCAGTGAACAACTGCCGCCCGAGCAACGCGCTGAAAAAACCCGCATCATGCAGCGCATCCTGAACAACGACGCGCAAATTCGCTACTTGGCCGAGCCCTGGTTAACCCACTGCGAACAACACCTTGATGGGCCACGGCAGTATTTACATTGAATTTTATGCTATAAAAAACATAGCCTCTTGCCCTTAATATACAAGGGCTAGAGGCTATTTTTACATGTAAGTTTTACACCTGCATGTTCATGATGTCGGTATAAGCCTGCACCATGCGGTTGCGCACATGCAGCGTGGCCTGAAAGCCGATTTGGGCTTTCTGAATGGCCACCATGGTTTCTTCCAGGCTCACTTTGGGGTTTTCCAGCTGAACCTCACGTTGCAGCCGGGTGGCTTCATTTTGTGATGCACTAACCGATTGCAGTGCACTGCTTAACGCGCCAGAGAAGCCGCCAGACTGCGCGCCACCCACATTGGCTTTGGCCAGCCCGGTAGCCAGGTTGGGGCGCACCGCAACCGGCATCGTATTAGGCGTGAGTTTGAGGTTCATGGTTCATTCCCTTGGCTTCTTGGGTAAGGTGGATGCTAGCAACGCCATGGGCCAAGCTTTAATTTGAAGTAGGGGGTAAAGGCGGGTCTTTTCAAACTAATGTTTTTAGAGGTGGGCCCAATAATCGACCGCATCAAGGGTGCTCCACACTCTTTTGACATGGAAGATTTTTATGACCGCCGCTGTTGCTATTCCCGTCAACCCTACTTTTACCCAGCGCTTGGCTGGGTTGGATCAGGCGCAAAAGCTGCGTCTGGGGCTGGGTGTGGTGCTGTTTGTAGCCATTGGAGTCATTGGCATGGTGATGGGGCGGCAAGCCGAATGGCGTGTGCTGTATGCCAATCTGCCCGACAAAGATGGCGGGGCGATCGTGGCGCAACTCACCACGATGAATGTCCCGTACCAGTACGCTGCCGGTGGTGGTGCCATTTTGGTACCTGCCAATCTGGTTTATGACACCCGGCTGAAGCTGGCATCGCAGGGTTTGCCCAAAGGTTCGGTGACCGGTTTTGAACTGATGGACACGGCCAATCGTTTTGGCATGACCCAGTTTCAGGAGCGGCTCACGTTTCAGCGTGGGCTCGAAGGCGAGCTGACGCGCTCCATTCAAGCCTTGTCGTCTGTGCAAAGCGCCCGGGTGCATCTGGCGTTGCCGAATCAAAATGGTTTTTTTCGGGATCAGCAAAAACCATCGGCTTCAGTGCTGGTCAGTTTGAATGCGGGGCGCACGCTCGATCGGGCGCAGCTGGCGGGCATCATTCACCTGGTGTCTTCCAGCGTGCCAGAGATGGATCCGAAAGCGGTGAGTGTGCTCGACGACACGGGCAAGTTGCTCTCAACCCCGGCAGAGGCTGGGGGTGGGTTGGGTGCTGATGCGCAGCAGTTGCAATATGTGCAGCAGATTGAGCAGCTGTACAGCAGCCGGATTTTGGACATTCTGGAACCCGTGGTGGGGCGGCAAAATGTGCGTGCACAAGTCACCGCAGAGTTGGACTTTTCGCAAACCGAATCAACCTCAGAGTTGTTCAAACCCAATCAAACCCCCGATGCCAGTGCCATTCGCAGCCAGCAGTTGCTTGAGAGCGGTGCGTCTGCAGCAGGGACGGCAACACCAACAGGCGTACCGGGTGCGACCACCAACCAGCCCCCTGGCCCGTCTTCTGCTCCCATCAACGGGGCGGCGCAACCCCTGGCGGCAGCAGGCAGCAATGGTGCACCGGGCGCAGGGGGACGAAAAGAGTCGGTGATCAATTACGAAGTGGATAAAACCGTGCGCGTGGTGCGGGGCAGCACCGGCATGGTCAAGCGCATCAATGCGGCAGTGATCATCAACCACCAAACCACCACCGATGCCAAGGGCAAAACCACCACGGCAGCGATGAGCGATGCGCAGCTGGAAAAGCTCACGTCCCTGGTACGCGAAACGGTGGGGTTCAGCAAGGAGCGTGGTGATTCAGTCAATGTGGTGACTGCGCCGTTTACCAAACAACAAGTCACTGTAGACCCCTTGCCCGTGTGGCAAGAACCCGCCTTGCTGGATCTGGCACGCAGCCTGGCTTGGCCGGTGGGAACGTTGTTGTTTGGTGCTTTGGTGTTGCTGGGGGTCATACGCCCGGCGTTGAAGGTGATGGCGCAGCCCGGTGTTGCGGTCAAATCCGAACGCATGGGGCAGCTTGATGCGGTTGAATCCGATGAACCGGAGCGCCCCCTGCTGGCAGCACCCGGCGCGTCTTCCAGTCAACCGGCGGAACTGAGTGCGGCAGATGTGGCGCTTGAGGATGCCCGTAAACTCACGCGTGACAATCCGGCAGCAGTGGCTAACATTGTCAAAACCTGGATCAATGGCGAGGCCCCAGCCTGATGTGCCCGCCAGAGCAACAAGCCAGGAATGGATGAGGATGCAAGAACATGTCACAAACTGACGGATTGGAAGATGCGGCCATCTTGATGATGTCTTTGGGGGAGGCTGAAGCTTCTGAAGTTTTCAAGCATTTGTCGCCCAAAGAAGTGCAAAAGCTGGGCGAAGCCATTGCGAAAACAAAAGCCATCACACGTGAGCGGGTCAATGACGTGGTCGATAAGTTCACCGGCATTGCGGCAGCACAGAGTTTGTTGGTGTCCAATTCGGGCGACTACGTGCGCTCAGTTCTCAAACGGGCACTGGGTGACGACAAGGCCGCCTTGCTGATTGACCGCATTTTGCAGGGCGGTGATGTGTCGGGCATTGAAAGCCTGAAGTGGATGGAGCCCTCCAGCGTGGCCGAACTGTTGCGCAATGAACACCCGCAAATCGTGGCGGCTATTCTGGTGCACCTGGACTTTGACCAGGCGGCCGACATCCTGAAGTTTTTTACCGAGCGTCAGCGCAACGAGGTGATGCTGCGCGTGGCCACCATGGAGGGTATTCAGCCTTCGGCCCTGAAAGACCTCAATGAAGTGTTGTTCAAGGTGTTGGCTGGTGGCGACAAGATGCGCAAATCGTCCTTGGGCGGTGTCAAGACCGCAGCTGAAATGATCAACTTGATGGGAACCGCCATTGAGGGAACGGTGATTGAATCCATTCGCAACCATGACCCTGATCTGGCACAAAAAATCATGGACAAAATGTTTGTCTTTGACGATGTGCTCAAGCTCGACGACAAAGCCATTCAGACTGTGCTCAAAGAGGTGTCATCCGATGTGCTCATCGTGGCGCTTAAAGGGGCACAACCAGAGCTCAAGGAAAAAATTCTCGCCAACATGTCGACTCGTGCTGCAGAAACATTGCGCGAAGACCTGGAGTCGCGCGGACCGATGCGCTTGTCGGAAGTGGAAGCGCAGCAAAAAGAAATTCTCAAAACGGTACGCCGTCTGGCCGACGAAGGCACGATCGTCATCGGTGGCGGTGCCGACGATGCCATGGTGTAGTCATGCGTAACTACTCGCGTTTTATTCCTGGGGATGAAATTGAAGCCGTGGAGCAATGGCGTTTTGGAGCCATTGAGACCGCTGCGCAATTGCTGCAAGCGCAAGTCAAAGAGCGTGAAGTCGAGCAGGACGAAGAACAACACGAACTGGCTCGGCAGACAAGTTTTCGCGCTGGCTATGCCGACGGCGTGGCGCAGGGACGGGCCCAGGCGCAGGCTGAAGTGCAGCAGCAAATGGCTGATTTTTTGGCCAACCAGGCAGCCCAGACGGGGCAGCAGCTCAGCGAACTTTTCAAGTCGGTGCAAACGCAACTGGATCAGGCGCAGCAGGTGATGGCGCAAGGCGTGTTGGAGTTGTCGTGTGAGTTGGCACGCCAGGTGCTGCGCCAGGAGCTGTCGGTGAACCCCAACGCCATGTTGCCCGTGATTCGCGAGGCTATTGACTTGCTGGGAGCCGAGCACCGCACCGCTGTGGTGCGCCTGCACCCCACCGACCTTGAAGTGCTGGAGGGTGTACTGGCCTCAGCGTTTTCAGGGCTTAACCTGAGCCTGCGTGCCGATACCACGCTCCAGCCGGGTGGCTGTCTGGTTGAGTCTGCTGGCATGGTGGTTGATGCGACTTTGCAAAAACGCTGGCAGCGTGCGGTAGCCACCTTGGGGCTGGCCAGTGCATGGGAGCTTGCAGATGAGCCAAACTGAAGCCTCTTTGAAGTGGCAAACATTTTTGGCCGAATCCACCCAGCGGGTGCGTTCGGGAACCACGCTGCAGACCCGTGGCACGCTCACCCGTTTGACGGGCTTGGTGCTGGAGGCGGTGGGTATCCGGGTGCCAGTGGGCTCGCAATGCTGGGTGCGCATGAAAGCGCAGGCCCCGGTGTTGACGGAAGTGGTTGGCTTTTCAAACGACCGTGCATTCCTGATGCCCGCTGGTGATGTGCATGGCCTGTCAAGCGGGGCCAGTGTGGAGCCCGCGCCGGCGTATGTCACGGTTCCCCGGTTGGGTGAACGCCGCCAGGTGCAGCGCGAATTTGGCCAAGGCGTACTGCGCCTGCCCTTGGGCGATGGCCTGCTGGGTCGGGTGGTAGATGCCCATGGGTTGCCCATGGACTACAAAGGGCCGATTTTGAATGTGGCTTCTGTCCCCATGGATCGCCAGCCCATCAACGCCATGGATCGTGCACCGGTACGCGACACACTGGACACGGGCATTCGTGCCATCAATGCCTTGTTCACCGTTGGACGCGGTCAGCGCCTGGGGTTGTTTGCGGGTTCTGGTGTCGGCAAAAGTGTGCTCATGGGGATGATGGCCCGCTACACCCAGGCTGATGTGATTGTGGTCGGACTCATTGGTGAGCGGGGCCGTGAAGTTAAAGAATTCATTGAAGATATTTTGGGTGAAGAGGGGCGGGCGCGTTCGGTGGTGGTGGCGGCCCCTGCCGATGCGCCACCGCTGTTGCGCATGCAAGGCGCTGCCTATGCCACCGCAGTGGCAGAGAGTTTCAGGGACAAAGGCAAACACGTGCTGTTGTTGATGGACTCCCTGACCCGGTATGCCATGGCGCAGCGTGAAATTGCGTTGGCGATTGGTGAACCACCAGCTACCAAGGGCTACCCGCCATCGTGTTTTGCCAAACTGCCGCAGTTGGTGGAGCGCAGTGGCAATGGGCTGCATGGGGTTGGTTCCATCACCGCGTTTTACACCGTGTTGTCAGAGGGTGACGATCAGCAGGATCCGATTGCCGATGCGGCCCGGGCCATTTTGGATGGCCACATTGTGTTGTCGCGCAGCCTGGCAGAGGCCGGGCATTTCCCTGCTATTGATGTGGAGCAGTCGGCTTCGCGGGTGATGCAAAACGTGACATCACGGGCGCATTTTGAGGTAGCACGGCGTTTCAAGGCGGTTTATTCACGCTATGAAAAAGGTCGTGACCTGGTGCAAATTGGCGCGTATGTGCGCGGCTCGGATCGGGCGATGGACGAAGCCATTGCATTGCATGACCCGATGATGCAATTTTTGCAGCAAGACATGTTTGAATCAGCCACGCTGCAAGACAGTGTGAATGAGCTGTCAGCCGCCATCAAAGTGGCTGACAGTGTGTCCTGAACGGCAATCCAAGCGTGACCCATATGTCCAAGTTCAACAGTTTGCGCGTGGCCATTGACCTGGCTGAGTCCAGCCGGGATCAGGCTCTGGCCTTTTTGCAGCAGCAGCGCAGCAGCCTGGCGCATGCGCAGGACCAGATGGAGCAGTTGCAGACTTACGCCCATGAAACCGAGTCTCGCTGGGCACGCAATGCACAGGCTGGTACCACACCAGAATTGTTGCGCCACCACTACCAGTTCATGGCACGCTTGCAGCAGGCGGTGGTGTTGCAGCAAGACGTGTTAACGGGTTCGAACAACAAACTCATGGCCGCACAACAACAGGTGTTGCAGGCTGAAATGCACATGGCCAGTTTGAAGTTGTTGTTAAACAAACGTCAGGCCAGCCAGTTGCACCAGCAACAACGCAGGGATCAAAAGCAAATGGATGAATTCGCGTCGCTGCAAACCTTGCGCCAGACGCGTCAAAAATTGGAGCAACACCATGGCCATTGAATTAGCACCCCCACCGCAAGCCCATAAGGCGGCGGCCAGTGTGCCGGCAAACGGCAAGAAATCAGGCCAACCAGCAGCGGGTGAACCAGCGGCAGACGATGGATTTTCGACTTTGATGAATTCGTTGTCTGCCACAGATGCGCCCAGCGCCACGGTCACAACTAACGCCCCGCTGGAGGCATCCGTGGACACTCACGATGCCGCCGTCTTGGCTGAAGCTGGCCTTTTTACCCCACCGATGCCTGTGTTGGCGCTACCGGCTGAAGGGGCAACGGTTGCCGTGCAGGGGCGCGCTGGACCGGGTGATGTCGCAGTGTCCACAGAGGCGCTGCGCAGTAGAAAAAATGCAGCTGTGGGCGTGGTGGCGCAAACCCTTGAAGGCAAGGTTCAATTGCAATCGCAAACGCTTCCGCAAGCAGGTGAACCTGCACCGCTTTCTTTCGCCACGTTGATGATGCACCGCCAGGCGACCCAATCTGCCTCCATTCAAGCGCAGCTTGCCGATGTGAAAGATCAGCGTGCAACGCCTGTGCCCATCGCGATGACACCCGTTGCAGATCCGGCTTTGACGCTGTTGGCATCGGCTGCAGGTGAAGTGCAGCGCCTGCAGGAGCGTTCTGGGGGTAAGTCAAATTCAGGGCCGTCTGGGGGGGCAGGGTTGGATGCCGTTTTTGGCACTGCCGCCACGTCTATGAGTCGCTCTGATGCCGTTTTTGTAGTGCCACCTGCCGCTGCAACGGTTGCCGATACAGCTGTGGCTGAAACGGTGAGTTATTGGGCCAGTCATGGTGTTCAAACGGCTGAATTGACCCTGGATGGATTTGGTGAATCGCCTGTGGAAGTGCGTATTTTGCTCACGGGAGATCAGGCGCAAATTGATTTCCGTACTGACCAGAGTGGGGTTCGCTACGCGCTGCAGGAGGCCACGGAACAACTGAAAGAGCTGCTCTCTGGCCAGGGCTTGCAGCTGACCGGTGTGTCGGTGGGGGCATCAGGTCGTGGGGGGGGATCCGGCGAGAACCGACGCGCGCACACTGGTGCACAACGCGTTTCTCTGGTCAAGGAAGAAACACCGAGCCCAGTGGCGCATGTTGCCACCTACCCTTCTGTGGGGCGGTCACTGGATCTGTTTGTCTGAAGGTAGACTCATGATCTCCACGGATGCCCCGTGTTTGGGGCGTTTATTGAACGCTCAGCCCTGTGTTTGTGCTGAATAATCAAGTCAATTTGAAGTAGCGAAGGAAACATCGTGGCCACAAAACCTGAAGATGCTGAAGCAGACAAGCCACCAGCTAAAAGTAAAAAGAAACTGTTCATCATCGTTGGGGCCGTTCTGGCACTGGTTCTGGTGGGTGGTGGTGGCGCATTTTTTTACATCAGCAAGCAAAAAGCGGCTGCAGCAGAGGCTGCTGCCTTGGAGGCCGAGGGCGGGGATCCTGCTGCCACACACGCCCCGGCTGCTGCCGCGCACGGCGCAGCCAAGACCCCCCCGGTTTACTTGCCGATGGATAACATGGTGGTGAATTTGGCTGACCCTGGGGGCGAGCGGGTAGCGCAAGTCGGCATCACGCTGGAGGTGGTGGATGCGCACGCTTCAGACCAAGTCAAAGCCTACTTGCCGACCATTCGCAGTGCTGTTTTGATGTTGTTGTCGCGCAAGACTGCAGAAGAATTGTTGTCGGCTGAAGGCAAGCAAAAACTCATTGAAGAAATACTGCGCCAGACATCGGTCCCATTTGGTGGCAGTGCGGAGGTGGTCGATGAGCCGGTTGCGACCAATAAAAAATCAAAACGCAAGGCTGCGCCTGAATACCCGGTCACGGGCGTGTTGTTTTCCAGCATGATTGTCCAGTGACTTGATGGTGTCTGGTCATGAGTGAATCGTTCTTATCCCAGGAAGAAGTTGATGCCCTGCTAGAGGGGGTCACGGGTGAGAGCCAGAAGATGGCCGAGGAGGTCGTCGAGCAAGGTGAGGTTCGAGCCTACAACATTTCAAGCCAAGAGCGCATTGTGCGTGGGCGCATGCCCACCATGGAAATTGTCAACGAGCGTTTTGCCAGAAATTTGCGCATTGGTTTGTTCAACTTTATACGTCGCAGCCCCGAAGTCTCTGTAGGGCCGGTGTCGGTGCAGCGGTACAGTGCTTTTTTGCGTGAGCTGGCGGTGCCGACCAATTTCAATATTGTGGCTATCCGACCCCTGCGAGGCAGTGGCTTGATTGTGTGTGAGCCCGCGTTGGTGTTTGGCGTGATCGAATCCTTGTATGGTGGCATTGGAAAATTCCAGACCCGGATTGAAGGTCGGGATTTCTCTGCCACCGAGCAGCGTGTGATCAACCGCTTGGTGGATGTGATCACGGAAGAATACAAAAAAGCCTGGATGGGCATTTATCCGTTGGTGCTGGATTACCAGCGCTCCGAGATGCAGCCCCAGTTTGCCAATATTGCCACGCCCAGTGAGATTGTGGTGTCGACCTCTTTTCAATTGGAAATTGGCGAGATCACGGGGGGCATTCACCTGTGCATGCCTTACGCCACACTGGAGCCGATTCGTGATGTGCTGTATTCCTCTACCCAAGGTGATTCGATCGAGGTGGATCGCCGCTGGGTCAATGTGCTCACACAGGAGATTCAGGCGGCTGAAGTGGTGTTGGTTGCAGAACTGGCACATGCCGATGCAACGATCGAGCAGTTGCTGGCCATGAAACCAGGTGACTTCATCGAGCTTGACCGCCAACCCCGGATTCAGGCCAAGGTAGATGGCGTGCCTGTTTTTGAATGCCAATACGGCACGCACAATGCCAAATACGCATTGAAAATTGAAAAAAGTTTGAGGAACAATGACCTCAATTGGAAAGGGTGACCACATGGCAACAGACGAAAAACCGCCGGAAGATGATGGCATGGCCGATTGGGCCGAGGCTCTTTTGGAGCAAAAAGCGACCGAGACATCAGCACCTGCACCTGAACCCGGTGGCGTGTTATCTGGCGACACCCAAAAACCCTTCACCGGGGGCAGTGACGCGCAAATCAACGACATCAACCGGGTGCTGGATATACCGGTCCTGCTTTCTGTGGAACTGGGGCGCACCAAAGTGCCCATCAAGCACATTCTTCAACTGGGCCAAGGCTCGGTGGTGGAGCTGGATGCCTTGGCAGGTGAACCGATGGATGTGTTGGTGAATGGCTACCTGATAGCCCAAGGCGAAGTGGTGGTGGTAAACGACAAGTTCGGTATACGCCTGACGGATGTCGTCACGCCATCAGAGCGCTTGCGCCGGGTCAGCAAAGGCTGAGACGCTGTATGACGCAAACGTGGCTGGTGATTCTTTTTTTTGTGCTGCTACTGGCCATGGTGCCGGTCGGACTAAAGTGGGTTCAGCGCCGGGTGGCGGGTACTTCTGCTGGGGTGTTGACGGCTAACAAGATTGTCTCGGTCGTAGGGGTTGGGCCGCATCAGCGTGTGGTGACGGTGGAGGTCGGCCCTGAAGAAGCACGTGTCTGGTTGACCCTGGGTGTAACGGCACAGCACATCACCTGTTTGCACACAGTGGCAGTGCCCAAGGCAGTTGCACCTGCAACCGTATCATGAGCCGCATGCGAATTCATTCACCCGTTAAATGGTTGGTTGGCATGGCGTTGCTGCTTGCCACGGTTTCGGGGTGGGCGCAGGGTGGTGCACAACTGCCCTTGCTGGTCGGCAGCGGGAGTGGTGGTGTCAGCTTCTCTGTGCCGGTGCAGACCTTGCTGTTTTTTACGGCCTTGTCTTTTTTGCCGGCCATTTTGCTGATGATGACGGGATTCACCAGGATTGTGATTGTGCTGTCGTTGATGCGTCAGGCGCTGGGTACGCAATCGGTGCCGCCCAACCAGGTCATTGTGGGGCTGTCACTTTTTCTGACCTTGTTTGTCATGGGGCCGACGCTGGACAAGGTCTACAACGATGCCTATTTGCCTTACAGCAACAACACACTCCCGTTTGATCAAGCGTTGCTCAAAGGCGAAGCCCCCATGCGCGAGTTCATGAGCAAGCAGACCCGGCAGTCAGACTTGTCGTTGTTCGTC
>JBGSRY010000550.1:0-4890 GCA_041737325.1 Rhodoferax sp.
TAATCAGTTGAGGACAGAGCACGCCACACTGCATGTGGCTTTGGTCTGTCCCGCAAACTTTCAGGCACGATCCGCCACCCGCTCACCCAGCAAGCCAGAAGGCCGCAACGTCAGCACAATGATCAGCACCACAAAGGCAAAAATATCCGAGTAATGGCTGCCCAACACGCCACCGGTCAGGGCCCCGATATAGCCTGCGCCCAAGGACTCGATCAGGCCCAGCAAGATACCGCCCACCACCGCACCAGCCAGGTTGCCAATGCCACCAAACACCGCCGCCGTGAACGCTTTCAGGCCGGGCAAAAAGCCCATGGTGTGCTGCACCGTGCCATAGTTGGCGGCCCACATGATGCCGGCAATGGCGGCCAGTACCGCACCAATCACAAAGGTGGCTGAAATCACCACATCAGGCTTGACCCCCATGAGCGCCGCCACACGCGGGTTCTCGGCTGTGGCACGCATGGCACGACCGAGCTTGGTGTAGTTCACCAGGTACATCAGCACCGCCAGTGAGATCGCGGTGACCGACAAAATGATCACTTGCGTGATGGAAATCACCGCACCGCCAATCTCAATCGGGTCACCACCAATCAGGTTGGGAAACGGTTTGTAGTTGGGCTTCCAGATGATCATGGCCAGCGTTTGCAGCAAGATCGACATGCCAATGGCCGTGATCAGCGGGGCCAGCCGCGGGCTGTTGCGCAGCGGGCGATAGGCAATTTTTTCAATCGTGAAGTTCAGCGTGGCAGCTACCACGCAAGCAATCACCAGCGAGATCAGCAACACCAGCCAGCCAGGTGCGCCCGGCATGGCATCGGTCATCCAGCCAATGATGGTCCAGCTGGTCAGTGCGCCCACCATCAACACCTCGCCATGGGCAAAGTTGATCAGGCCAATGATGCCGTACACCATGGTGTAGCCCAAGGCCACCAAGGCATACATGCTGCCCAACACCAGACCATTGATGATCTGTTGTATGAAGGTTTCCATATTTATTTTTCTCCGATTCTTGGTCGGCTCTCACACCAACACAAAGGGTGATTGATGCTCGATGCAGCGCGGTTCACGCAGCAACGTACAAGCAATAAACCTGCCAAGCATTTGACCCGGCAGATGAGTGGACGCGATTGTAGTAAAGCCACCTCACCGCTTCTGGTGCGATTTGGCCGGGTTTACCCTTGCGAACAGGCCATGATTAGCAAGGTTTATGGCACATCAATGCGCTTCATCGTTGCGCTGCTTGAGTTGGCGCAACTTGTCGGCAATTTTGATTTCCAGGCCACGCTCTACCGGGCGATAAAACCCGGGCTCGGCCATGCCTTCGGGCAGGTAGCGCTCACCCGCCGCAAAGCCACCGGCTTCGTCATGCGCGTAGCGGTAACCCTTGCCGTAATCGAGTTGCTTCATCAGCCGGGTGGGTGCATTGCGCAGGTACAGGGGTACCGGCCGCGTGCCGTCTTGTTTGACGAACGCTTTGGCCGCATTAAAGGCCTTGTAGACCGCGTTGCTTTTGGGGGCCACCGCCAGATAAACCACGCATTCGGCCAGCGCCAACTCCCCCTCAGGCGTACCCAGACGCTCATAAACTTCAGCAGCATCGAGCGCCAGGCGCAGCGCACGCGGGTCGGCCAGGCCAATGTCTTCGCTGGCCATGCGGATCAGGCGACGCGCCATGTACTTGGGGTCCGCACCCCCATCGAGCATGCGCACCAACCAATACAGTGCCGCATCAGGATCGGAACCACGCACGCTTTTGTGCAGGGCTGAAATGGTGTCGTAAAACTGCTCCCCGCCCTTGTCGTAGCGGCGCATGCGCTCACCCAACACCTTGAGCAACCACACGTCGGTGATCTCGGCGCGCTGTTCCTGCTGCGCCGCCACGGTCAGCGTCTCCAGCGTGTTGAGCAGGCGACGCGCATCGCCGTCAGCGTAGGCAACCAGACGTTCAACCGCTATTGATTCAATAGCTTGTAGCCCTTGTATCTTCTGGGCTGAGACCACAATTTGCTTTAAATCGTCAGGGGTCAAGGCCTGCAGCACATACACCGCCGCGCGCGACAACAGGGCCGAATTGACCTCAAACGACGGGTTCTCGGTGGTGGCTCCGATGAAGGTGAACAAGCCGCTTTCCACATGTGGCAAAAAGGCATCTTGCTGGCTCTTGTTGAAGCGGTGCACTTCGTCCACGAACACCAACGTTTGCCGCCCTTGCACTTGCACCAGCTGCGCGCGCTCAACCGCCTCGCGAATTTCCTTGATGCCCCCCAGCACCGCGCTGATGGTGATGAATTGCGCCTCAAACGCGTCGGCCATCAGCCGGGCAATGGTGGTTTTGCCCGTGCCCGGCGGGCCCCAAAAAATGCAACTGTGCGGCTGGCCGGATTCAAACGCCAGCCGCAGCGCCATGCCCGCGCCCAGCAAGTGCTGCTGGCCCACCACCTCGCCCAGTGTTTTGGGGCGCAAGCGTTCGGCCAGGGGCGCATTCACCATGGCGCAGTACTAGGGCCGAATCACGTCCGCGCCAGCGGGCGGCGTAAATTCAAACGTGCTCCTCGGCAAGGTCATGCCAACCTCCAGGCGGCTGAATGTCAGCACCGAACGCTGGCCAAAGCTGTCCAGAATTTCCAGCACCTGCAGCATCGCACCGGCCTGCGCCCCGGTGGGCACGCCAAACCCGACACGCACCGATTGCAGCTGCCCATCCCGGGCTTTGGGCGTAGCCAGCACCCACTGCAAACCATCCTGGTCGGGCGCATCCGCCAACACAAAGTCAGCCTGCAGTGCCTTGACATCCGCAGCCGAGGCGATCAGCGCCGCCGGGGTTGCACCCAGCGCGGCAGACTGTTTGCGCGCGGTCACCTGATTCAAATCCATGTCATACAGCCACAGCGTTTGGCCGTCGGCCACAATGGTCTGCACAAAGGGTTTGACGTAATTGAACCGAAAGCGGTTGGGCCGGGCAAACGCAAACGTGCCGCTGGAAATTTTGACGCGCGCAGCTTGCCCCGCTTTGGCCGGTGCCGTCACCACCTGGGTAAATGGGGCTTGCCCGGTGTTCACCGTCTTGATGAAATCTTCCAAGCTTTTTAGGCCGCTAGCCCATGTATAACAAGGGGTAGCAGCTATCAATAATATAGTAATAAAAATACGTTTCACAGGCTGTTTACTCGTTGCGGGCCGGCACCAGAATCTCGCGCTGGCCGCTGGTGCTCATCGGGCTGACCAGCCCGGCGTTTTCCATGTCTTCGACCAGCCGTGCGGCGCGGTTGTAGCCAATTTTGAGGTGGCGTTGCACCAGTGAAATGCTGGCCTTGCGGTTTTTCAGGACGATTTCCACAGCTTGGTCGTACAGCGGGTCTTTCTCGCCGCCAGCTGCACCGCCCTCGCCTGCCGCGCTGTCGTCACCATCGACCGTGCCGCCTTCCAGAATGCCGTCGATGTAGTTGGGCTCGCCCTGGCTTTTCAGGTAGGTGACCACGCGGTGCACTTCTTCGTCACTGACAAACGCGCCGTGCACCCGAATCGGCAGCCCGGTGCCGCTGGGCATGTAGAGCATGTCGCCCATGCCCAGCAGCGCCTCGGCCCCCATTTGGTCCAGGATGGTGCGGCTGTCGATCTTGCTGGAGACCTGGAACGCGATGCGGGTCGGAATGTTGGCTTTGATCAGGCCGGTGATCACATCCACACTGGGGCGCTGGGTGGCCAGAATCAGATGGATGCCTGCGGCGCGCGCTTTTTGTGCCAGGCGGGCAATGAGTTCTTCAATCTTCTTGCCCACCACCATCATCAGATCGGCCAGCTCGTCGATCACCACCACAATGTGCGGCAGGCGGTCGATCGGCTCCGGACTCTCGGGGGTCAGGCTGAACGGGTTGTAAATGAACTCGCCACGCGCCTTGGCATCGTCCCACTTGGCGTTGAAACCGGCCAGGTTGCGCACCCCCATTTTGCTCATGAGTTTGTAGCGTTTTTCCATCTCGGCCACGCACCAGGTCAGGCCATTGGCAGCCTGACGCATGTCGGTCACCACCGGGCACAGCAGGTGCGGAATGCCCTCATACACCGACATTTCCAGCATCTTGGGGTCGATCATCAAGAGCCGCACGTCATGCGCTTCGGCCTTGTAGAGCAGGCTCAAGATCATGGCGTTGATACCCACCGATTTGCCCGAACCGGTGGTACCCGCTACCAGCACGTGCGGCATTTTGGCCAGGTCCGCCACCACCGGGTTGCCCACAATGTCTTTGCCCAGCCCCATGGTGAGGAGCGACTTGGAATCGTCATAAACTTGAGAGCCAAGAATCTCACTCAATTTGATGGACTGGCGCTTGGCGTTAGGAAGCTCTAGCGCCATGTAGTTCTTCCCTGGAATGGTCTCAATCACGCGCACGGAAATTAAACTTAAGCTGCGTGCCAAGTCTTTGGCCAAATTGACAATCTGCGAACCTTTGACGCCTGTGGCGGGTTCAATCTCATAGCGTGTAATGACTGGGCCGGGAGAGGCGAGCACCACGCGCACCTCAACCCCAAAGTCTTTGAGTTTTTTCTCGATCAAACGACTGGTCATCTCTAGCGTGTCTTTGGCTACAGTCTCTTGCTTGATGACAGGCGCATCCAGCAACTCCAGTGTGGGCAGGTGGTTGCCAGGAAATTCATTAAATAGGTTGGTTTGCTTTTCCTTGGCTGCGCGCACGCTGGGGCTGGGCATGTGGGGCTGAACGACCTCGACAAACATGGGTTCGGGATGCGCATCTTCTATTTCTTGGCGTTCGGCATGAATCGTTTGTGCACGTGCTTGAGCGGCGAGCTTGCCAGCGGCCAAATCCTCCTGCAACTCGCGTTTTTCGTGGTGTGCGCTGGCTAATCGTAAAAAGAAGCCGCCTAAATTTT
>JBGSRY010000576.1:0-3831 GCA_041737325.1 Rhodoferax sp.
CGTGCTGCGCCAGCACCAGATCACGCGCTTTGGCCACGATGCGCTGGCGGCGTTGAAAACTGCTGCTGACGGCGCTATCCACCGCGCTGGTGTCCAACACGGCCAGCAGGGCATTGACCAGAACTTGCTGGCGCAGATCGCTGTCGGTGCACGCCTCGTTGTTCTTCAGCAATCCGCCCAGCGTCTGGATCAAGGAGGCGCGGGAGTTGTGGTCCACATGCATCACCTCGGCGCTGGCCAGTTGTGCCCAGTCGATGCGGCTGCCGCTTAACTCAGCGGCTTGCAACAAGGCTTCACGGCGGATCACGATGCCGTAAATGGCGTAGTCCGATGGGGTCACCAGCTCAAACTCGCAGTTGCCGGGGCGCACCATGATGGCGTGTTCGCCCGCCAGCCGACCGTTGATGCGGGTCTGGTCGGATTGCTCGGGCAGGCCAAACCAGAAGGCATCGGGCCAGACGCAGCACGACTGGCGCACCGCCTGGCTGGTGCATTCGCGAAACACCTGCATCTGGGGCCATTGCAGCTCGGCCAGCGTGCCATGAAAGCGCCCGCATGTGATCTGGTCGTAACTTTGTTCCCAGTTAGTCAGGTTGTGTGCATGTTCGTCGACATCAATCGCTTCGACCGTCCGAATCTGGTGCGTGCTGCCCCCCAATGAGGCATCAAAGGCCATGGAATGGGTGTGGCAAGAAGAGGTTGGTGTCATAGATACATCTTTGCGATTCGATGGGTGTGGATTGGAGTCCTTGCGCATTGAAGGCGGCAACGGGGTTAACCCGTGTCAAGAAAAACTTTGCCGAAATTCGATAACGCAAAAAAGCCGGTCTGGATAAAGATCAAGGCAAGCAAATCCCATGCCCAAACCCTTTTGTTCAATCCCGCAATTCTTTGCACTTGATAGGAGTCATCCCATGAATCCGTTGAACCCGTCGCAACACAGCGGCACGAACGTGCTCAAGCCGGTGCTCAGCACCCTGCAACTCTGGGGCATCGCCGTTGGCCTGGTGATCTCTGGAGAATACTTTGGCTGGAGCTTCGGCTGGGCCTCGGCCGGCACCCTGGGCTTCACCATCACCTCGATCTTCATCGCCGCGATGTATGCCACCTTCATCTTCAGTTTTACCGAGTTGACCACCTCCATTCCCCATGCCGGTGGCCCGTTTGCCTACAGCAAGCGCGCTTTCGGGCCGGCGGGCGGTTACCTGGCCGGGGCGGCGACCTTGATCGAATTTGTGTTCGCACCGCCGGCCATTTCACTGGCCATTGGCGCTTACCTGAACGTGCAGTTCCCGGCGCTGGACCCCAAGCTGGCGGCACTCGGCGCTTACCTGGTGTTCATGACGCTCAACATCGTCGGCGTGCAGATTGCCGCCACCTTTGAGCTGGCCGTGACGTTGTTGGCGATTTTTGAGTTGCTGGTGTTCATGGGGGTGGTTTCGCCGGGCTTCTCGATGGCCAACTTCACCAAGGGCGGCTGGTCTGGTCAGGATAGCTTCAGCCTGGCCGCCATTCCCGGCATGTTTGCCGCGATCCCGTTTGCCATCTGGTTCTTCCTGGCGATTGAAGGGGTGGCCATGGCCGCTGAAGAAGCCAAAGACCCCAAACGCTCCATTCCTATCGCTTACATCACCGGCATCCTGACGCTGGTGGTGCTGGCCATTGGTGTGATTGTGTTTGCCGGTGGTGCTGGTGACTGGACCAAGCTGTCCAACATCAACGACCCGCTGCCCCAGGCCATGAAGATGATCGTCGGCGAAAACAGTGGCTGGTTGCACATGCTGGTGTGGCTGGGCCTGTTTGGTCTGGTGGCCTCGTTCCACGGCATCATTTTGGGCTACTCACGCCAGATTTTTGCGCTGTCGCGTGAAGGCTATTTGCCGCCGTTTTTTGCCAAATTGCACCCGCGCTTCAAGACCCCGCACCGCGCCATTCTGGCCGGCGGTGTCATCGGTATTGCTGCCATTTACAGCGACGAGTTGATCAAAATCGGAGGCAATACCCTGACCGCCAACATCGTCACCATGTCGGTGTTTGGGGCCATCCTGATGTACATCATCAGCATGCTCAGCCTGTTCCAGTTGCGCCGCACGGCTCCCAACATGGTGCGCCCGTTCAAGGCACCGTTTTACCCGCTGTTTCCGGCGTTTGCGCTGCTGGGTGCTTTGGTGTGTATGGGCACCATGATTTACTACAACGCCCTGATCTTCGGTATATTCCTGGGCTTCCTGGCACTCGGTTACGGCTACTTCCTGATGACCGGCCACCACCGCAGCAACGCCATTGCCATGAACGCCATGGCGGTTGACCCTACCTGAACCTATGACCGTGCAAAACCATCAGTACACCCACACCGTCGGAGCCAACACCTACAGCTTTCGCGATTTGAAGGACCTGATGGCCAAGGCCACGCCAGCGCGCTCCGGCGACCTGCTGGCAGGTGTGGCCGCCCAAAGTGCGCAAGAGCGTGCCGTGGCGCAAATGGCCTTGGCCGACGTGCCGCTCAAAACCTTTTTGACGCAAGCGCTGGTGCCGTATGAAGACGACGAAATCACCCGCCTGATCATCGACAGCCACGATGCCCAGGCCTTTGCCCCCGTCAGCCATCTGACGGTTGGCGACTTTCGCAACTGGCTGCTGGGTGACGAGGTGGACAGCACCGTGCTGGCGGCCCTGGCCCCGGGCATCACCCCTGAAATGGCAGCGGCCGTTTGCAAGATCATGCGCAACCAGGATTTGATTCTGGTGGCGCAAAAATGCCGCGTGGTCACGCAGTTCCGCAACACCATCGGCTTAGCCGGGCGCATGGCCACGCGCCTGCAACCGAACCACCCCACCGACGATGCCACCGGCATTGCCGCCAGCCTGCTCGATGGCTTTCTTTACGGCAGTGGTGATGCGGTGATTGGCATCAACCCGGCCACCGACAACGTGCCGCAAGTCATTAAGCTGGTGACGATGATGAGCGACATCATTCACCAATACGAGATTCCCACCCAGTCCTGCGTGCTCACGCATGTGACCAACACCATCGAGGCCATCAACCGCGGCGCGCCGGTAGACCTGGTGTTCCAGTCGATTGGCGGCACTGAGGCCACCAACCGCAGCTTTGGCGTGAGCCTGGACCTGCTGGGCGAGGCGCGCAGCGCCGCCTTGTCGCTGAATCGCGGCACGGTGGGTGATAACGTGATGTACTTTGAGACCGGCCAGGGCAGCGCCCTGTCGGCCAACGCCCACCATGGTCTGGACCAGCAAACCTGCGAGGCGCGCGCCTACGCGGTGGCGCGGCGCTTCAAACCGCTGCTGATCAACACCGTGGTCGGCTTCATCGGGCCGGAGTATTTGTTTGACGGCAAACAGATCATCCGCGCCGGGCTGGAAGACCATTTCTGCGCCAAGCTGCTGGGCCTGCCGATGGGCTGCGACGTGTGTTACACCAACCACGCCGAGGCCGACCAGAACGACATGGACGTGCTGCTGACCCTGCTGGGCGTGGCCGGTTGCAGCTTTGTCATGGGCATTCCGGGCTCGGACGACATCATGCTCAACTACCAGACCACCTCGTTCCACGACGCGCTCTATGTGCGCCGCGTGCTGGGCCACAAACCCGCGCCCGAGTTCGAGGCCTGGCTGCAAAAGATGCAGATCTTCAGCGCGGACGAGCAGTTCCGCCTGAACGCCGCGCTGCCCGCCGCCTTCCAGAAAGCGCTGCTGCGTTTGAATTGAATTTGCGATGAACGAACCCACCCACCCCGTCACCGCCAACCCCTGGGCCGCGCTGCGCCAGTTCACCGATGCCCGCATTGCGCTGGGCCGCGCCGGTGTCAGCCT
>JBGSRY010000626.1:0-2406 GCA_041737325.1 Rhodoferax sp.
GTCGCAACTGCCTTCCACCAGACGCATCACCGCGTCATGCACGTTGAGCGCAATCAGGCGGCTTTTGATGGGGCCAAACTTGCCGCGCAGGGCCGACACCCAGGCCGGGAAAAAAGTAAACGCCAGCGTGTGCGGCACGGCAAATTCAATCACGTCATGCCCGGCGGTGGCGTGCCCGCGCAGCATGGCGCGGGTGGTTTGCAGTGCCTGCAACACCTCAAGTGCCTGGGCGTGCAGGGTGTCACCAGCGGGGGTCAGACGGGTCGGGTAGCTGCTGCGGTCGACCAGGTCTGCACCGGCCCAGGCTTCCAGCGACTGGATGCGGCGCGAGAACGCCGGTTGCGTCACATGGCGCAGCTGCGCCGAGCGGCTGAAACTGCGGGTTTCCGCCAGACTGACAAAGTCTTCAAGCCAGGTGGTTTCCATCAGGTGCTGCTTTCGTCCAGCTCGGTTGCTTGCAGGTGCTGTGTGTCGGCCCAGCCCACCAGGGTAAAGCCCTCAGGGGTCCACAGCAGGCGGTTGATGGCGGCATTGCCCAGTTGCCAGGTGCGCGGGGCCTGCAGACCTTGTCCGGTGGCCAGACGGTAGAGCTGGTCGAGCACGCCGCCGTGCGCTACCAATACGATCTGGCCGCCCAGGTGCTGTTGTGCCAGCCGGGTGGCCGTGCTGGAAATGCGCTCACGCATACTGGACAAGGATTCGCCAGCGGGTGGGGCCCAGTCAGGGTCGCGCTGGCGCCAACGCAGCGAGTCTTCAGGAAACTCGGCTTCCAGATCGGAGTAGGTTTTGCCCTCGAAGCGGCCAAAACTGCGTTCGCGCAAGTCCTTTTCAGCGTGCAGCGGGGCTTGCGTGGCGTGCGCAATGGCGCTGGCGGTTTGCCAGGCACGCTGCAGGTCGCTGGCATAGATGGCTTGCACCGATTCTTCACGCAGTGCTGCGGCCACGCAGGCGGCTTGCTTGCGCCCGGTGGGGTTGAGCGCAATGTCGGTATGGCCCTGGATGCGGATGCCCACGTTCCAGGCGGTCTCGCCGTGGCGGATGGCAATGATGCGGGTAACGTTCATCGGGGGATGTCGATGGCAACACGGCGTGGGCCGCTGGGTGGGGTGGGGAAGCCCTGCAAGGCTGCATCCAGCAGGGCCGCCTGGATGCGTGCGCTGTCGGCCCACGGGCCTTCGTGGCTGGCGTGGCTCTCAAACACCACTTGGCCTTGGGCATTGCGCATCACCAGGCTGACTTGATGCCAGTAGTTGCGTTGTGCGTACAAGTCAGGGAACAAGGCCCCGCCTGAGCCGAAGCTGATGCCACCCTGGCCCACGCCCCAACCCAGCCCCCAGCCCATGCCCAGTCCGGTGGAGTGCGGCGCAGGTTCCTGGCGCTGTTGGGCACTGACTTGAACCGTCAGGCTAGCCGTTGCAGGGCTGCGCTGCAGGCCGACCTGGCGCAGTGCCTGTTCGGCCAGTTGCTCCAGCTGGTCTTGCATGGATGCCTGCACTTGTTGCGACGGCAAGCGCTCAAAGCGGTAACGGGCATCGGGGACTACAGGGTGCGGCGCAAAGCTGTTGACTTGGGTGTCAATGCGCCGCATACCGGTACAGCCAGACAACAAAAATGCTATTAAAAATATAGCTATTAGCGATTTATATACGTGGGCTAGAGGCATATTTTCCTTATATTAACCAAGTGCAACCACCTGCAGACCAGGCAGGCCTGGCACGGGAAAGTCTTCGGCATCAAAGGCAATGTCGCCATCCGCATCTGCCACGCCGGTGCGCTGAATGCCTTTGAAGTCGTAGCGCGTGGCATCCATCAAATGGGAGGGCACCACGTTTTGCAAGGCCGTGAACATGGTCTCGGTGCGGCCCGGGTACTGGCGTTCCCACTGGTTCACCATGCGTTTGATCTCCTGGCGTTGCAGGTTCTCCTGGCTGCCGCACAGGCTGCACGGAATGATGGGGAACTGGCGGTGTGCGGCCCAGGCGATCAGGTCTTTCTCGGCCACATAAGCCAGTGGCCGGATGACGATGTGGCCGCCGTCGTCGCTGACCAGCTTGGGCGGCATGCCTTTGAGCTTGCCCGCAAAAAACATATTTAAAAAGAAGGTGTGCAGCATGTCGTCGCGGTGGTGACCCAGCGCGATTTTGGTGATTTTGAGACGGTCGGCCACGCTGTACAAAATGCCACGGCGCAAGCGGCTGCACAGGCTGCACATGGTCTTGCCCTCGGGCACGACTTTTTTGACGATGCTGTAGGTGTCCTGGGTTTCGATGTGGAATTCGATGCCCAGTTTGGCCAAATACTCGGGCAAGATGTGGGCCGGAAAGCCGGGTTGCTTTTGGTCCAGGTTGACAGCCACGATGTCAAAGTGAATCGGTGCACGTTGCTGCATCTTGATCAAAATGTCGA
>JBGSRY010000628.1:0-2165 GCA_041737325.1 Rhodoferax sp.
TGAAGAAGCGCGGCAGATCCTTCGCGACATCGACAGCCTGGACAGCCACACCGCTTTCCTGTTCGACAAGATCAACTTTCTGATGGACGCCACCGTGGGCTTCATCAACATCAACCAGAACAAGATCATCAAGATTTTCTCAGTGGCCAGCGTCGCCTTGCTGCCCCCCACGCTGATTGCCAGCCTGTATGGCATGAACTTCAAATACATGCCTGAGCTTGATTGGGCTATGGGATACCCCTATGCGCTGGGCTTGATGCTGGCCAGCGCCCTGGGCCCCATGTGGTACTTCAGAAAACGCGGGTGGCTTAAATAAAACAAGCCTCTAGCCCTTAATATAAAAGGGCTATTAGCTATGTTATTTATAGCATTTTGACGAATTTCTGGACGATGGCACAGGCATAAGGACTGGCCACCTGGGTCACAAACGCAGAAAAATCCACATGCGCCTGGTCATCGGCCCGGTCCGATATGGTGCGCACGGCAGCAAACGGCACACCGTAGTCGCAACACACCTGCGCCACCGCAGCGCCTTCCATTTCAACCGCCAGGGCATCAAAGCCTGCGGCTTTCAACGAGCCCAGCACCTGTGCAGCCACCGCTGCGCTTGAAATGAATTGGTCGCCACTGGCAATCAGACCTTGGTGCAGGGTTGGTTTGGGTAATAAATTTTCACGATGGAAATGGTCTCTGGCCCCTGTCAATCCTGAGTTTGCAGCGTCAAAAAGCATAGCACTCAAGGCAGCATCACAGGCGAAGGTTGCGCAGCCATACAAAGGCATTTGGAAACGCTCGAACAAAGGGCTGGAGTCCATGTCGTGCTGGATGAATTGCTGGGCCACCACCACGTCACCCACATGAACACCCGGGCCAATGCCACCGGCCACACCCGTGAACACAATCCGCTGCACATCAAACGCTTCGATCAGTGCCGTGGCGGTAGTGGCTGCTGCCACTTTGCCAACCTTGCTCAGCACCAACACCACGTCGTGCCCGAGCCACTGGCCGCACCAAAAAGTGCGCCCCGCACGCTGCACACGGCGCGGGTTTTCGAGCTGCTCCAACAAACCCCGCTGTTCATCCAGCAGGGCACTCATGATGGCCAGGGTCAAAACTGCATCCTTTTATTTATCACGCAACTCACGGCGCAAAATCTTTCCGACGGGTGTTTTGGGCAACTCGGTGCGGAACTCCACAATTTTGGGCTGTTTGTACCCGGTGAGATTTTCGCGGCAATAGGCACGGACTTGCTCCTCGGTCACAGCCGGATCTTTCCTGACAATGACCAGCTTGACGGCTTCACCGGCTTTGGCATCCGCCACCCCAACACAGGCGCACTCCATGATGCCAGGCATTTGCGACACCACGTCTTCGAGTTCAGTTGGGAACACATTGAAGCCGCTGACCAGAATCATGTCTTTCTTGCGGTCCACAATCTTGAAGAAGCCGCGCTCATCCATCACCCCGATGTCACCTGATTTGAAATAGCCGTCCGCCGTCATGACCTTGGCCGTTTCATCCGGGCGCTGCCAGTAACCGGCCATCACCTGCGGCCCCTTGATGGCGATCTCGCCGGGCTGGCCCTGCGGCACTTCCACACCGTCATCGTCGAGCAGTTTGAGCCAGGTGTTGGGCACGGGCACACCAATCGAACCGGAATATTCAGTCACGGTAATGGGGTTGGAAGTGGCAATGGGTGAGGTCTCGCTCAAGCCATAACCTTCACAAATGGCACAGCCCGTTTTTTCAAACCACAGTTTGGCCACGGCGCTTTGCACCGCCGTGCCGCCGCCAGCAGAAACCATCAGGCTTTTCCAGTTCACTTTGCCAAAATCAGGGTGGTTGGCCAAACCATTGAAGAGCGTGTTCACAGCTGGAAAGACGTGGATTTTGTGCCTGGAGAGTTCGGTAAGTACCGCTGGCATGTCGCGCGGATTGGGGATCAAAATCAATTTGCCGCCCATGCGCATCGACTGCATCATGTTCACGGTAAAGGCAAAGATGTGGTACAGCGGCAAGGCACACACCGACACAATCTGTTCGGACTCAGGCACTTTTTTCAAGGCGGGCTGAAACCAGGCATCTGACTGCAACAAATTGGCCACCAGGTTGCGCTGCAACAGCACCGCCCCCTTGGACACCCCGGTCGTGCCGCCGGTGTACTG
>JBGSRY010000036.1:0-3894 GCA_041737325.1 Rhodoferax sp.
TGATCTCCTGGTATTTTTTAAAACAATGTCTGCATTTGTTGCGGGGCCATCAAGATGCCGTAACGCAATGCAGCGCTGCCAAGCAAAATAAGCGCTGCAGAGATCATCAAAACACCCCGGTGCTGTTTGCCCGTGCTGGTCAGTAACAAACCTACGGGCAGAGCGATGCCACCCAAAATGCCGAATCCGACAAAGATCAAACCCATGGTGCCGGTGGTCAAGATGGCAAAGGTCAGCTCTTCCGCAGCACCACCATAGTTGGTGGTTCCCATCACGCCAATCAACACCACCCCCACAGCTGCGCTAGACCACAGCATGTATTCACGCAACACCTTTTGCGCCGCTTCATTGGCCCCCGCCAGCAGGGAACCCACGGCCGAACCAGAGGCCACGGCCAACGCCACAAACAAGACTGGCATCACAGGTGTATTCCACACCGGCCGGGACTGGTGCACCGACAAGTCATAACCGGTGTAAATAGGCAAGCCCAACGCCAAACCGGCGGTCACCAAAGCCAGCAACCTGCCGCGTTTTTCATCGCCCTTGCGCAATACCAGGATGTACAGCACCGAGCAAATGCCAAACGCCGTGATGTTCAACGCACCCCACGCCAGGGGTGATGTGAAGTGCATGTACATCGGGTTGAGCGTATTGAGAAAACGCAGCGGCTGCGACAAGTCGGCAATCAACAGCGCGCCACCCACACCAAGCAACACGACGGACAGATAGGCCGCTTTCTCACGCAAGGGCCGCAAAGCCGGCTGCGTCCAGGAGCCATAAGACAGAAACGACAAGCCCGCCAGAATGCCCACCACAAAGAAGTAGATGGCGTAGGCCGAATGCCACGACACATCGTGAAACCATACATATTCACCCATGATGTGTGCTCCTTAAATGTTGAAGTGAAGTTTGAAAGCAGCGCGTTGCGGCTCCATCACTTCAATGGGTTTGTAGCCATCACGGCCAAACTCAGTCTGGTTGCGATCTGCGCCGATGTAAAACACATGCGGCTTGGTGCCTTGCTCGGGGCGCAGCACTTGCGTCGGGTTGGTGGCAATCAGGTAAGACACTTCGCTGTTGGGGTCATTGATGTCGCCAAATACGCGTGAGCGGCCAATACAGGTTTGCACACAGGCCGGCACCAGGTTTTGCGTCACACGGTGGAAGCAGAAGGTGCACTTGTCGACCACATTGGTGATGGGCGTGTAGGTGCGGTGTGACGGCAGCATGAAGCGCGCGTTATAAGGGCAGGCCGCCATGCAACTGCGACACCCAATGCAGCGTTCATAACGCTGCAGCACAAAGCCACCGTCTTCGACGACAAAAGTGGCACCCACCGGGCAGTTGCGTACACACGGTGGATCTTCGCAGTGGTTGCACAGCCGTGGCAGAAATTTACGCGACACGGTAGGGTATTTCCCGGTAACTTTATAAGGCACCCAGGTACGGTTGACACCCAGCGGGGTGTCATATTCGGCCTTGCAGGCCACCTGGCAAGCCATGCAGCCGATACACCTGCGGGTGTCGACCACCATGGCAAACCGTCGTCTCTTCGATTGGCCTGCCGCTGTGGCGGCATTGTTTGTTTCACTCATCGGTTTGTCTCCTGGAGATGATGTGGACTGTGTTTGACACGTTATCCATGTCTTTTTTTGCATTAAGCGTGCCAGTCCTTGTAAGGCGATAAAAGTCGACTCCTTCATTGGGGAAACCCTGGTCATGCGTGTCCCTGCATAAACCGCCAATATTACGAAAACGTAACATTCATCGGGTTTTTACCGAGAGAAAATGTTACGAATTTGTTATCTACTCATCAGCTTGTTTTTGTCTTGAAAAGCCCATGCAACGCAGAACCTTGCTTGAATTTGGCGCGGCCTGGAGCCTGCTGCATCGGCCAAGCCAGGCCCAAATGCCCGCCACCGACGAACCAACGCCATTGCGCATCGGTCTCACTGCCGTGATCTTGGCCGACCAGGCGGCGTTTTTGTCGCGCTGGAGCGATTACTTGAGCGCACGCATGGGCATGCCCGTGGTGTTTGTGGCGCGCGAGTCTTACCAAGCCATCCTCGACCTGCTGTTTTCTGACCAATTGGATGCCGCCTGGATTTGTGGCTACCCCTACGTCATGCATCAAAGCCAGTTGCGCTTGCTCGCTACGCCGCTGTTCCAGGGCAAGCCGTTTTATCAGGCTTATTTGATTGGCCAACAACATCCCTCCGCTGCGCTGTCCGGTTGGGGTGATTTGAAGCACCGGGTGCTGGCGTATTCAGACCCCCTATCAAACTCCGGTTGGTTGGTGGCGCAAGCACAACTGCGTTCGGTAGGGCTGGCCCCAAAAGACTTACGCCGCACCTTCTTTGCTCACGGGCATCGCAATGTGGCTGAGGCTGTGGCCTCTGGGCTGGCTGAGGCCGGCTGCATTGACGGCTATGTCTGGGACACCATGCAGCTGCAAAAGATGGATGCCGTGGCACATACCCAAGTGATCTGGCGCTCAGACTGGTACGCATTTCCGCCCATGGTCTGCAAGCTCAATGACCGCAATCCGGCCTTGCTGAAATTGGGCACTATTTTGCAAAACATGACAACCGAGACACAGGGGAAAAGCCTGCTCAAAGCCCTGAATCTGACCGGATTTGCCAAACCGGATGCAGCCCTTTTTGAACCCATCAAGTTGCTGGCAGCCAGCGTTGGTGCACTCCGGGCATAACAAACACCATGTTGCCGCGCCTACCCTACCGCATTCAGATTCCGTTGGTGCTGGCGCTGGCCGTCACGTTGTCGGTGTTGTTGGTGCTTGTGGTGGCAGCCCAAATCTCGGCTCGCAATGCGCGTCTGGAGATTGTCAGCACAACGCAACGTGTGGTGGATTTGCTGGTGGCGCAGGGCAAACCGCTGCTGGCGCAAGACGATACCTGGCGGGCCTACACCTTGTTGCGCAACACCGCCGTGTTATTGCCACAGACCACTAATGGGCAGTCGCGCGCCGCCCTGCTCGATGCCGATGGGCGCTTTCTGGCGGGCTCTGACCCCTTGCGTCTGCCAACGGGTGCCCAAGCTTTGGGAGTCCTGGTCAATGGCCGCCTGTTGCCGACCGTCAGCGCGGCCACTCACCCCACAACGCTGACCACACCTGACGGCGGCATGGCGCTGATTGAGCCGATTCGCAGTGATGACAACCAGACCATCGGTTTTGTTTTTGCGGAAGTTGACAGTGCCGTTTTTGCCCCTGACTGGGCGGCACTTTCTACCCCGGCCCTGATTGGCGCGTTGCTGGCCATTAGTGTGCTGGTACCTCTGGGGTGGTGGCTTGGTCGGCGCATGGCACGCCCAATTGCTCAAACTGCACGCTGCATTGCCCAGATTGGCCACGCCGATGCGGCGCAATTGCAGTTAGAACTACCCCATGTGAAAGACCCGGAACTCAATCGTATCGCGGGCGCAGTTCGCCAATTGCTGCTTGAAATGTCGGCACGCCAAGCCACCGCACTGCGTGCCTTGTCGGCTGAACGGTTGGCCGCAGTTGGGCGCATCACGGCCGCTGTAGCGCATGAAATCAACAACCCCTTGGCGGGCCTGATCACCGCCACCCATACGTTGCGATTACACGGTGACGCACCAGATGCCCGCAACCGCAGCCTTGAATTGATCGAGCGCGGCCTGCAGCAAATTCGCACCATGACCACCGCTTTGTTGCCACAGGCCAAAGTGGAAGACCGCTGCATGACGATTGACGACATGGACGACGTGCTGACGCTGGCACGCACCACGGCCGCCCAGCACTTTGTTACCCTCACCTCAGCCATTCACCAGCAAGCTGACCTGCACGTGCCCTCGACCGTGTTTCGTCAAGTCATGCTGAACTTGTTGCTCAATGCCATCCGTGCCGCAGGC
>JBGSRY010000039.1:0-3012 GCA_041737325.1 Rhodoferax sp.
ATCCGGCATCACGACTGCGTCAGCAGCTTCTTTTTTAATAGCATCCCAATCGGCTTTGCGAAACGGCACGTACTTCTCGAACGCAAAGCGGCGCTGGCCACCGGCGGGCAGGTTGCAGGCCATTTGCGCGGCTTCAATCAAAATCGTGCCGCTGCCGCAGCAGGGGTCGTACAGGGGCTGCAGGTCGCCCTCGCCCTCAAGCCAGCCGCTGGCGGCAATCATGGCCGCAGCCAGGGTTTCTTTCAAAGGCGCGTCGCCCTTGTCTTCGCGCCAGCCGCGTTTGAACAGCGGCTCGCCCGAGGTGTCGATGTAGAGCGAGCAGGCATCAGTGGTCAGGTGGGCGTAGAGGCGCACGTCTGGCCACTGGGTGTTGACATCCGGGCGCACGCCACCCGCCACGCTGCGAAAGCGGTCGCACACCGCGTCCTTGATTTTGAGGGCGGCAAAGTTCAGACTGGTCAGCGGGCAATGCTGGGCGGTAATTTCGACCTTGATCGACTCGCGCGGGGTGAACCAGCGCTCCCAAGCCACTTCAGAAGCGGCGCGGTACAGGTCTTGCTCAGAGCGGTATTCGGTGTAGCTCAGCAGCACCAGCACGCGCTGCGCCAGGCGACTGTAGAGGTTGAGCAGCATGGCGTGCGCAAACCCGGTGCGCACCGCCACGCCACCGCGCTGCTTGGTGATGCAGCCCGGCGGCAAGCCGGTGATGCGCAACACCTCGGGGGCCAGGTAGTCTTCTACGCCAGCGGCGCAGGGCAGGAAAAGTTGGAGTTGGTTCATGGGTGGTTTTTGGAATGGAGGGGCGCAGTTGGGGCTTTGATGTGGCCGGTTTTCAAGGGTGGTACACGCCTCATGGCTGCACCTCCCAGTGGCCACCCTTGGTGGGGCCAACGCGGCGCAATCGACCTTGCGCTTTAAGCTTGCCAACTTGCTTGAGCACCGCACGTTTGCTGATACCCAACAGGTCTGCCAGCGCTTGAGTTGTGGTGTCTGGGGACTCTTTCAGGCGTTGAAAAATTTTTTCTTCGGTCTTTGGTGAACTTGTCGGTGAACTTTCTGGTGAACTTTCTTCCGAACTTGTCGGTGAACCCATGGCTACAGGTTCGGTTAACCACCGCATTTCCAGCACGGTATGCTCATGGGGTTCATACCGCTCGGTCAACCGAAGCTCATGCCCCAGGGCTTTCCAGCCGTGCAGGATGCGCGACATGCCCGACCCGGCTCGCTCCCCCAGGCCAATCATCAGAAACATCTGCTGCATGGTGCGGTTGCGGCAGTCGCTCACGCCACCCTGCAACGCTTGCGCAACCGGTATGCGCAGCGCGCCTGGGTTGCGAAAGGTGTGACCGTCAAAAGGATTGCGCGTCACATGCACCGGCCGATGCTTGCGGTTCGCATGAAAGAACAAGCATCGCGTTTGAAATACGCTTTGTAGGGTCGACTTGCACCGACCATGGTGGGCTGAAGCCCACCCTACAAGGGCAGGGGTTACCGCTTTCATCATCCGGGGTGTTGGCTTGGATTCATGCCAGTTAGCGCGGATGTTGGCAAAGGCGCTGTAGGTGGGCCAAAAGTCATCGGGCAATGCGCCCTTGCCATCCCGGCCTGCGGCCAGCTTGCACTCCAGCGCCACCGATTCATGCAGACGGCGAATGTCTGCCAAGGTGCGCGGCAACACCGGGGTCATGACGAGGCCGCCTCAATCAGCCGGATTTCTTGCGCGTTCAAGTCAAACAGTTGGTAGACCAGGGCATCGATGTCGCGCTCGGCCCGGGTGATGGTTTGGGTGAATGTGGCCACCTGCTCGCGGGCTTGGGTGACGGCCGTGTCCCAGTCGTTGCGCTCTTGCAGGTTCAGTTCGCGCTTGAAGCGCTTTTTAAGCTCGGCGGTAAAGTCACCAAACTCAGGCACATCCGTTTGCCACGCGGCGGGGAGTTTGGCACCTTTGGCGGCCGTCAGGTTGCTCAAGCCGCCGGGCACCAGGTCACGCAGGGCGGCACGGCCAAAACGGGCAATTTCGTCGCGGCGGGTAACGGCTGCGGTTTGGGCGGCTTGGGCCAAAACAGAGAGTTGACTTTGAATCGCTGGACTTGCATCAGGCACAGGAATTCGATCCATGTTTTCGGTAAACAAACGAAGCCGCCATTCACCGCCACGCATGGCATCACAAATGCCACTCAGATAAAACCAGATCGGCTTCGAATTCAAAAGCGATGCGGTCCAAGGCTGTGCTTCGGCAATGAAATACACGGTGTTCGCAGCGTAACAACCGGCTTTGTCAAAACTGAACTTTGCCCCCTGCGACAAATCGGGATAGAAAATTTTGGCTGATTCAAACTTGTCGTAGTAAGCGCAAGCGCGCAACTCCCACCAAAACTCACCTTGGTCGCTGCGCTTGCGGGCTTGGGGTTCAAAGGCTTGCAGCCAGCGCGCCACGGCAGGCTGGCGGGCGCTGAACCATTGCCAAGCCAGCGCCTCAACCGATTCGTGGCCTGCGGCTTCTTGCAGTGTCTTGCCGTGCTGTGCCTCAAAACCCAGGCGGGTACTGCCGTTTTTGATCAGCAACAAATACTCGTTGTGGGCCTCTACACGCCATTTTTTCAGGTTCTCGCCGCGCAAAAAAGGTTTGATCAACGCTGCGCTGCGGTCATCCTCCTGAAGCAGGCGGTCTTTGGTTGCGCCATCGAGCACAAAGGCTTCGTTCAGACCTGTCAACAGGCCGCGATAAGGCGACCCGTAAATGGCTTTAAGCGTTGGGTGGCCACTTTGCAATTTGCCACGCAAGGCGGCGGCGCGGCTGTCTTGCAGTTGCCAGCTGTCCGAGCCTAACTGGCCTTGTGGCATCAGGCTGGCCGTGTCCTTGAAGGTTTCAATCAGCTTGGTGGGTATGGCCGTTTTGAGCGCCAGAAACTTGATGTTATGTACCGCATCGGGCGTGCCCGTGCGGCGCAGCGTGATGATGACGGGGTAAGTGGTTACGCCTTCAAACACCTGCAAGTCGCCAAAATCGAC
>JBGSRY010000054.1:0-15129 GCA_041737325.1 Rhodoferax sp.
ATTGACAACATCTTCATGGACACCATCAATGGATGAGTATTCGTGCAGAACACCCGCGATCGTGACCTCTGTAGGCGCGTATCCCGGCATGGATGACAACAAGACGCGGCGCAAAGCATTTCCAAGCGTGTGACCATAGCCACGCTCAAAGGGTTCAAGGACAACTTTCGCCCGATTGGGGCTGAGTTGTTCCACATGAATTGCTTTTGGCTTCAGTAAACTACTTTGCATGAATTAACCCTCTCAATACCCCCGACTCGTTACATCGGTAAGGCTGATAAACGCCAGAAGGCCAAGCATGGCCTTCACAGCAAGAACAAAAACCAATAAATCAAATCAACGTGAGTACAACTCAACAATCAAAGATTCATTGACATCGGCTGCAAACTGGTCACGATCAGGCACGGACTTGAACACACCTTCAGCCTTGTCGGCATTGACTTCGACCCAAGCCGGCATGCCCACTTGTTGAGCCAATTGCAAAGCCTCAGCGATACGGGTCTGTTTGCTTGATTTCTCACGCACTGCAATCACATCGCCGACCTTGACCATGAAGGATGGAATGTTGACTGATTTGCCATTGACGAGAATGGCTTTATGCGAAACCAGTTGACGCGATTCAGCACGTGTTGAGCCAAATCCCATGCGATACACCACATTGTCGAGACGGCTTTCCAGCAATCCAAGCAGATTGGCACCGGTGTTGCCTTTGCGACGGTCTGCTTCTTCGAAATAGCGACGAAACTGCTTTTCAAGAATGCCATACATGCGCTTGACTTTTTGCTTTTCGCGCAGCTGTGTGCCATAGTCAGAGGTACGAGCGCCAGAGGTACGGCCATGTTGACCAGGTTTAGAGTCGAACTTAGCTTTGTCACCAATGGAGCGGCGTGCGCTCTTGAGAAACAAATCTGTGCCTTCACGGCGTGAAAGTTTGGCCTTGGGGCCGAGATAACGTGCCACTTGAGTTTCCTTTTGATCATCTGCTGCGCAAGGCGCAGGAGCCACAACCTCATGAGGTCATGGCGGTGGGCTTGGTAAAAATTAGATACGACGACGCTTTTGTGGACGGCAACCGTTGTGCGGCACCGGTGTCACATCAGCAATCATGTTGATGCGAATGCCCAACGCAGCCAACGCGCGAACCGACGATTCACGTCCCGGGCCTGGGCCTTTGATTTCCACATCAAGGTTCTTGATGCCTTGCTCAATAGCAGCACGACCTGCAACTTCAGAAGCTACTTGAGCTGCAAAAGGTGTTGATTTACGTGAGCCTTTAAAGCCTTGACCGCCAGAAGATGCCCATGACAAGGAATTACCTTGACGATCGGTGATCGTGATGATGGTGTTATTGAACGATGCGTGAACGTGCGCAATACCGTCAGCAACATTTTTGCGTACTTTTTTACGAACACGCTGAGATGCGTTATTAGCAGGTGCTTTAGCCATAGTGATCTTTCAGAACCGTTTATTTCTTGAGAGAAGCCGCTGCTTTACGCGGGCCCTTGCGTGTGCGCGCATTGGTCCGTGTACGCTGGCCACGCAGCGGAAGACCACGGCGATGACGAAAACCACGATAGCAGCCGATATCCATCAAACGCTTGATGTTCATCGTGGTCTCACGACGAAGATCACCCTCAATGGTGAATTTAGATACCTCATCACGAACTTTTTCCAGTTCGAGATCCGAGAGATCTTTAATTTTTTTGGAATATTCAATGCCGCATGATTCACAAATTTTGCGAGCGCGACTCCGGCCAACGCCGAAAATTGCGGTCAAGCCAATTTCAGCGTGTTGCTGCGGGGGGATATTAATACCAGCGATACGTGCCATTTTGGTCCTCTATAACTCTTGCGCTTAGCCCTGACGCTGTTTATGCCTGGGATCTGTACAGATCACACGCACAACACCCTTGCGTCGAATAATTTTGCAGTTACGGCAAATCTTTTTCACCGAAGCAGAAACTTTCATTGCGTTCTCCTAAACAATTTCTGATAAATAAAACTACTTAGCCCGAAACACAATACGTGCCCGACTCAAGTCGTAAGGCGTCAACTCTACTGTGACTTTGTCCCCAGGCAAAATTCGAATGTAGTGCATTCTCATTTTCCCAGAGATATGCCCCAGCACCACATGCCCATTTTCAAGTTTGACTCGAAAAGTTGCATTTGGCAGATTTTCTACGATCTCACCCTGCATTTGAATAACATCATCTTTGGCCATAGTTAACCTCAAGAAGCCTTAAAGTTAGCTTTTTTAAGCAAAGATTCATATTGCTGTGACATTAAATAATTTTGAACTTGCGCCATGAAATCCATGGTCACCACAACAATGATCAACAATGATGTACCACCAAAATAGAATGGAACGTTGTACTTAAGAATCAGAAACTCAGGTAGCAAGCACACCAAAGTGATATAGATTGCACCCACAAATGTCAATCGCAACAAAATCTTGTCAATGAATTTTGCGGTGTTGTCTCCAGGACGAATGCCAGGAACAAAAGCACCACTTTTCTTCAAATTCTCGGCCGTTTCACGACTGTTGAAAACCAAGGCTGTGTAAAAGAAACAAAAGAATACGATGGCGGCCGCATACAACATGACATAAATGGGCTGTCCAGGTGTCAATGAGCCCGCAATATCTTTTAACCAACGCATCGAGTCGCCTGCACTAAACCAGCCAACCACAGTTGCAGGAAGCAAAATAATAGATGAAGCAAAAATTGGAGGGATCACGCCAGCCATGTTAAGTTTCAAAGGCAAATGCGATGATTGGCCGCCATAAACCTTGTTACCAACTTGTCGACGCGCATAATTCACAAGAATTTTTCGCTGCCCCCGTTCGACAAACACAACGAAGTAAGTAACCAACGCCACCAAAATCACAATAAACAGCGAAACAATGATGCTCATAGCACCCGTACGAACCAACTCAAGCAAGCCGCCAATGGCGTTTGGTAAACCAGCAGCAATACCGGCAAAAATCAAAATTGAAATGCCATTTCCCAAACCACGCTCTGTAATCTGTTCACCTAGCCACATCAAAAACAGAGTCCCCGCCGTCAAGGTGACGACTGCAGTCATGCGGAATCCAAAACCAGGAGCTATGACCAAACCAGCAGAACTTTCAAGCGCCACGGCAATACCCAAAGACTGAAACAAAGCCAAACCCAACGTACCGTAACGGGTGTACTGCGTAATTTTCCGACGGCCGGCCTCACCCTCTTTTTTAAGTTGCTCAAACGACGGCAGCACATACCCCAGCAACTGCATGATGATCGATGCCGAGATGTACGGCATGATACCTAATGCGAAGACAGTGAATCTTGATAGAGCACCACCCGAGAACATGTTGAACATGCCCAAAATGCCACCCTGTTGACCTTTGAAAAACTGCTGTAACTGGGCTGCATCAATACCAGGCACCGGAATATGCGCACCAACGCGATAAACCACAAGCGCCAACAGCAAGAACACAAGACGATGACGCAAGTCACCGTACTTGTCGGTCTTGGTTGATAACATTGAACTAGATGTAGCCACTGATGCAAGTCCCGGATTGAGAATTAGGCAACACTGCCGCCAGCAGCAACCAGTGCAGCTTTGGCTGCCGCTGTAGCGCCAACACCGTTCAATTTGAAGGCTTTGCTGACTTCACCTGTTTTGATGATTTTGACCACCTTGGCCAACTCACCAACCAAACCAGCTTGTTTAAGCACCAACACATCAATGTCGGTTACATCCAGTTGATTCAATGCTGCCAAAGTAACTTCGGCGTTGAATTTCAGTTGGGCCGATTTGAAACCACGCTTGGGTAAGCGACGTTGCATAGGCATTTGACCGCCTTCAAAACCAACTTTATGGTAGCCACCTGCACGGGACTTTTGACCTTTGTGACCGCGCCCAGCGGTTTTACCCAAGCCAGAGCCGATACCACGCCCCACACGCCGTTTGTAATGTTTTGCGCCGTCAGCCGGCTTGATGCTATTAAGTTCCATCATTTACCTCTTAAAGCACTTTGACCAGATAGCTGATCTTGTTGATCATGCCACGCACTTCAGGCGTATCAACCAATTCGCTGGTGCTATGCATCTTGCGAAGCCCCAAGCCCCGAACTGTTGCACGATGAGACTCTGCACAACCAATGGGGCTGCGCACCAGTTTCACGGTAACTTTCTTTTGCGTTGTCATTATCTGGACTCCAATTAAGCGAACAGCTCTTCAATTGACTTGCCGCGCTTGGCAGCTACAACCGCAGGTGTTGTTGCGTGTGACAACGCATTGAGCGTCGCACGCACCATGTTGTAAGGATTCGAAGAACCATGGCTCTTGGCCACGATGTCAGTGATACCCAACACTTCAAACACAGCGCGCATGGGGCCACCAGCGATGATGCCCGTACCCTTGGGAGCCGGAGCCATCATGACGGATGCCGCACCATGCTGTCCAAATACTTTGTGGTGGATTGAACCATTCTTCAAGGCAAATTTAGCCATGTTGCGACGTGCTTCTTCCATTGCTTTTTGCACGGCAGCTGGAACTTCTTTCGATTTTCCCTTGCCCATGCCAACAGTGCCGTCACCATCGCCCACCACAGTCAAAGCTGCGAAGCCGAGAATACGACCACCCTTTACCACTTTGGTAACACGGTTGATCGCGATCATCTTTTCGCGCAGACCATCCTCAGGCCCTTCAGCCTTACCTTGCATTTTTGCTTGTACTTTAGCCATCTTAATTTCCGATCTGCTTAGAACTGCAAGCCAGCTTCACGTGCCGCATCAGCCAGCGCTTTGACGCGGCCATGGTACGCAAATCCAGCACGGTCAAATGCCACTTTTTCAACACCTGCGGCCTTGGCTTTTTCAGCCACACGTTTACCAACTACTTGCGCAGCTGATACGTTGCCACCTTTGCCAGACCCGCCCAATGACTGGCGAACCTCTGCTTCGGATGTAGAAGCTGTAGCCAACACCTTGGAGCCATCGCCAGAAATAACGCTGGCGTAAATGTGCAAGTTGGTACGATTTACCGTCAAACGTGCAACGCCTTGATTGGCAATGCGAATACGCGTTTGACGGGCTCTGCGAAGACGCTGCTCTTTTTTGCTCAACATGATGCAGATCCTTATTTCTTCTTGGTTTCTTTGATGGCAACTTTTTCGTCCGCGTAGCGAATGCCCTTGCCTTTGTAAGGCTCTGGCGGACTAATTGCACGAATCTCAGCGGCCACTTGACCGACACGTTGGCGGTCAGAACCCTTGATCACAATTTCGGTTGGTGTTGGCGTAGCCACAGAAATACCTTCAGGCATTTCCTTGTCTACAGGGTGCGAATAACCCACAACCAAGTTGAGTTTCTTGCCTTGAGCCTGGGCCTTGTAACCAACACCAATCAGTGTTAATTTCTCTTCAAAACCCTTGGTTACACCAACGACCATGTTATTGACCAGTTGCCGCAAGGTACCAGCCATGGCATCTGCTTCACGCGAATCATTGGCAGCAGTAAAACTCAATTTGCCGGCTTCAGATGTGATTTTGACCAAGGCATGGTTTGCCAAGCTCAACACACCACCAGAACCTTTAACACTCAAGTTCACATCGTTCATCGTCACATCCACTCCAGCTGGAATGGTGACGGGCATTTTTGCAATACGGGACATCTTTAGTTTCTCCTCAGTGCCACGCGTTATGCAACGTAGCAGAGCACTTCACCACCGACACCGGTAGCTCGCGCCTTGCGATCTGTCATGACACCCTTGGGGGTTGTAACGATTGCAACACCCAATCCGTTTTGGACTTGGGGAATCGCATCAGTGCCACGATAAACGCGCAACCCTGGACGACTGACGCGTTCAATGCGCTCAATAACAGGGCGGCCTGCGTAGTATTTCAAAGCAATTTCAAGTTCAGACTTTCCGTCGACTGTGGTTACTTTGAAGTCATCAATATAGCCTTCATCCTTAAGGACTTGGGTAATTGCAATTTTGACTTTTGACGAGGGGACACTAACCGAAGTTTTTGCAACCATTTGTGCATTTCGGATGCGTGTCAGCAAGTCAGCGATTGGATCACTCATGCTCATATATTTATCTCCTACCGCTTACCAGCTGGCCTTGACAATGCCAGGAATTTCACCGGCAAATGCCATTTCACGAATTTTTGCACGAGCCAAACCGAAGTGCGCAAAAGTGCCACGAGGACGACCCGTGATCGCACAACGATTACGCTGGCGAGTTGGGTTGGCGTTGCGAGGCAGCATTTGCAAACCAAGTCGCGCTGCCGCACGCTCTTCATCACTGCGTTTTGCGTCGGTTGAAATCGCCTTCAATTCCGCATGTTTTTTTGCGTACTTGGCAACCAGTTTGTCTCTTTTGAGCTCGCGCTCGATTAAAGCCATCTTAGCCACAGATCACCTCAGTTCTTGAAGGGGAAACGGAAACCAGCCAGGAGCGCTTTGCACTCATCGTCAGTTTTGGCCGTTGTCGTGATGCTGATATTCAGGCCGCGCAAAGTGTCTACTTTGTCGTACTCAATTTCAGGAAAAATGATTTGCTCTTTGACACCGATGTTGTAGTTACCACGGCCATCAAATGAGCGACCAGAGATGCCACGAAAGTCACGCACCCGTGGCAGCGCAACAGTGACAAAACGATCCAAAAATTCATACATTTGCGCACCACGCAATGTCACCATGCAACCAATGGCCTGATTCTCACGAATCTTGAAGCCCGCAATGGCTTTCTTTGACATGGTTACAACAGGCTTTTGACCAGCAATTTTGGTCAAATCACCCACAGCATGATCCATCACTTTTTTATCAGCCACAGCCTCACTCACACCCATATTGAGCGTGATCTTTGTCAGACGCGGCACTTCCATTGGCGACTTGTAGCCAAATTTGGCCATCAACTCAGGAGCCAATTTTTCACGGTAGATTTGTTGCAAACGAGCCATGTTCATGCCACCTTGATTTCTTCGCCGCTTGACTTGTAAACGCGAGTGCGTTTGCCATCAGCCTGCAACTTGATGCCGACGCGATCAGCCTTACCCGACGCAGCATTGAAAATAGCCACATTGGATTGATGAATGGGCATGGTTTTTTCAACGATGCCACCAGCCTCACCCTTCATCGGGTTTGGTTTGGCATGTTTTTTTACAACATTCACACCTTCAACCACCAGATGAGAGTCATCTTTACGCAACGTGACTTTGCCACGTTTGCCTTTATCGCGCCCAGTGAGCACGATCACATCATCGCCTTTGCGAATTTTGTTCATGTGATGTCCTTACAAAACTTCAGGTGCCAAAGACACGATCTTCATGAATTTTTCAGTACGCAGCTCACGCGTCACTGGCCCAAAGATGCGCGTGCCGATTGGCTCGAGCTTGGCATTCAGCAACACCGCTGCATTGCCATCAAATTTCACCAAGGAACCATCGTTACGACGGATGCCCTTGGCTGTACGCACCACCACAGCACTGTAGACATCGCCTTTTTTGACGCGCCCACGGGGTGCAGCTTCTTTAATGCTGACTTTAATGATGTCGCCCACGCTGGCGTAGCGACGCTTGGATCCGCCCAGCACCTTGATGCACAGAACGGACTTGGCACCGGTGTTGTCGGCGACTTCGAGTCGAGATTCGGTTTGGATCATTTGTTTAATTCCCAACTTGCACTGAAACTTGCAATTTGCACAACGCAAATTTTGATTTCAGTCAGTCTTGGGCCCGTTACACCCAGCATGAACCACTCACACTGTTAGCTTTGGGCAGACACTTCGTTTTTAACGCGAAGCCATGTATTATGCACGAAAAACACCTGTCCTTCAAGCTTTTGCTTACTTTTCCAAAAAATATTGCTGGCAAAGCTTCTCGAAGCCTGCAAGTTCTGGGTCTTGTCCAGTTTCTTTCTGCAGAATGGCTGCTACCGTAGGGGCCAGTTTTTGGGCTTGGCGTGCATCAAGAAAAAGCAACCTGGATCGCCGCGCCAGCACATCCTCAACCTTCATGGCATATTCATAGCGCGCCGCGAATCGAACCATGCCTTCTGACAAGCCTTCGCTGATCCATCGATCAGCGCCAGGCATGGTTTCAACCAAGCTGCGTTCACTGCCATAAAGATGCATACCCTCTCCTTGGTGCATCGGTCGCACCTTGTCTGCGGCTGCGCCAGAACCAACCAGCGCCATGTGTTTGGTCAACCCTGCTGTGGTCTGTCGAATCAAGTCATGTGCTGCGCACTGGGCCAGCACATCTTCAGCCATGGCTCGGTAGGTTGTCCATTTACCACCCGTCACCGTCACCAAGCCACTTGGACTGACCCATATTGTGTGCTCGCGACTCAACTTTTTGGTATTGGCTCCTGCATCATCCTGCGGCTTCACCAGGGGCCGCAAGCCAACCCAAATACTTTTAACGTCTTCACGCCGCACAACCCTGCGCAAGTACCGCGCCGACTCTGAAAGAATAAACCTGATCTCATCGTCAAACGCCACCGGCTCCAGTGCCAGGTCGTGACGCGGCGTGTCCGTCGTGCCCAATATCACTTTGCCCAACCACGGTACGGCAAACAGCACCCGTCCATCGGCAGTCTTTGGCACCATCAAGGCTGCCGTTCCGCCCAAGAACTCGCGATCAACCACCATGTGTACCCCCTGGCTGGGTGCGACCATGGGTTTTGCTGTTGACACCGTCCCACGTTGACCGTCTTCGTCCATCCCGCGCAACGCATCAACCCAGACACCGGTCGCATTAACCACGCACCGCGCCGCCACGGTGTAGTGCTGCCCATTGATCTGATCGAGACAGTGCACCCCGGCGACACGCCCCTGCGCATGAACCAGGCCTGTCACACGACAATAATTCACCAGCAAGGCACCATGCTGTGCAGCGGTTCGCGCTAAAGCCAGAGCCAGACGCGCGTCATTGAACTGGCCATCCCAATATTTCACGCCCCCCTTTAATCCGTCAGTCCTGACCATCGGCAGTTCGGCCTGAGTTTGGTTTCGGCTTAAAAATTCGGTAGCCCCCAAACCCGCGCTGCCCGCCAGCGCGTCGTACATTTTTAAACCCACGCCGTAAAAAGGTGCTTCCCACCACTTGTAGGTGGGCATCACAAACGGCAAAGGCTGAGCCAAATGTGGTGCATTTTGAAGCAGTAGTGCGCGCTCTTGCAACGCTTCGCGCACCAGTGAAATATTGCCTTGGGCCAAATAGCGCACACCCCCATGCACCAGCTTGGTAGAGCGTGAGGATGTGCCTTTGGCAAAATCGCACGACTCTAGCAACACCACACGCAGGCCGCGTGCTGCCGCATCGAGCGCCACGCCCAGCCCAGTAGCCCCACCGCCGACCACCGCAATGTCGTAGGGTATCGACTGGTTCAAATCGTCCATTAAATCTGGACGATGCGTTGTCAATGGAGAGGGGTTGCTGCTGCTCATGGCTTCGTGGACGCTGTGCGGCCAAACGTTTTCGAAACGAGGGTCATGCTCCATCGCTACTGGACAAGATGGCCGTGTAAACCAGCAGTTCCACGGCCACCTTTTTTGTCATGCCCGACTTAAATACCTGGCTTAACGCACCTTGCCGTTTTTCCAGGCTGTGAGCAAGGTGTCATAGGCAATGGTTTCGCCTTTGGGCTTCTCGTTGGCAAGCTTCTTCCAGGGCGCACCGGTATCGCTCAGGTACTTGGCCGGATCGCCTTTCGGATTGAGCTTGGGCGGGCAGTTGGCCATGCCGGCACGTTCCAGACGGGCCATCACTTGATCCATCTCATCGGCCAGGTTATCCATCGCTTGTTGCGGTGTTTTTTCACCGGTCACGGCCACCGCCACGTTCTTCCACCACAGCTGGGCCAACTTTGGATAGTCGGGCACGTTGGTACCTGTCGGTGTCCATGCGACGCGTGCCGGACTGCGGTAGAACTCAATCAAACCACCGTATTTGGCTGCGTTTTTGGTGAAGTAGTCGTGATGAATGTCACTGTCGCGAATAAAGGTCAGGCCCACCACTGACTTTTTGGCCGACACCGTTTTTGACGTTACAAATTGTGCATACAACCAGGCAGCTGCGGTTTTGTTGGCATCATGACCCTTGAAGAAAGTCCACGAACCCACGTCCTGATAACCGTTTTGCATGCCTTGCTTCCAGTACGGGCCATTCGGCCCAGGAGCCATGCGCCATTTGGGCGTGCCATCGGCATTGACCACCGGCAACCCGGGCTTGACCATGTCAGCGGTAAACGCGGTGTACCAGAAAATCTGTTGCGCAATCTGACCTTGCGCCGGCACCGGGCCCGCTTCGCCAAAGGTCATACCGCTGGCTTCTTTCGGTGCGTACTTCTTCATCCAGTCCACGTACTTGGTCAGCGCATAAACCGCTGCCGGCGAATTGGTAGCACCGCCACGTCCGACCGACGCGCCCACGGGCGTGCACCTGTCCGCCCCGACCCGAATGCCCCATTCATCCACCGGCATGCCGTTAGGAATGCCTTTGTCTGCCGTGCCCGCCATCGACAACCAGGCATCGGTGAAGCGCCAGCCCAACGACGGGTCTTTTTTGCCATAGTCCATGTGGCCATAAATCGGCTTGCCATCAATGGTCTTGACATCTTCACTGAAGAACGCAGCAATGTCTTCGTAAGCACTCCAATTCAAAGGCACGCCCAGGTTGTAGCCATATTTGGCCTTGAACTTGTCCTGCAAATCCTTGCGGGCAAACAAATCAGCGCGAAACCAGTACAGGTTGGCAAATTGCTGATCAGGCAACTGATAAAGTTTTTTATCGGGTGCCGTGGTGAAGCTGGTGCCAATGAAGTCTTTCAAATCCAGACCTGGATTGGTGTACTCCTTACCTGCTCCAGCCATGTAGTCGGTCAGATTCATGATCTTGCCGTAGCGGTAGTGCGTGCCGATCAAGTCCGAATCGCTGATCCAGCCGTCATAAATCGATTTGCCTGATTGCATGGAGGTCTGCAATTTTTCAACCACGTCACCTTCCTGAATGATGTCGTGCTTGACGGTGATGCCGGTAATTTCGGCGAACGCTTTGGCCAGCGTTTTGGATTCATATTCGTGCGTCGTGATGGTCTCTGACACCACCGAAATTTCATTCACACCGTTGGCCTTGAGCTTTTTGGCGGCATCAATAAACCACTTCATCTCAGCCGCCTGCTTATCCTTGGACAAGGTGGACGGCTGGAATTCACTGTCAATCCACTTCTTGGCTGCCGCCTCATCGGCCCAACCTTGACTGGACATCGCGCAGCAGGCGACAGCCACTGCCAATGCGCTATATCGCAACTTCATAATCAATCTCCTCAGATGTGTATGACCCCTGATTCAAAGGCTGCTTCGGCTCCAGGGGACAACAAGCCGATCCTTGATGCTGAAACAGTCAACCCTTGCGCATGATCACTGCCAGGACAACCATAGAAAGCACGAAACTGATCCAGATAGACGGCTCTGAGTCCAGGCCAAACCACAGCATCAACCGACCGCTCAGGCCAACAAAAGCCAAATTGATGTAAGCCGCAGACAGCAGCCCGATGAATAGCCGATCCCCACGCGTGGTGGCCATCGGTAAAAAGCCGCGCCGCAAGATCGTGGGCGATTTCATTTCCCACACGGTCATGCAAAACAGCATGAGGGCAATGCAAGTAAAAAACACGGCGACAGGTGTCGTCCAGGCCATCCATTCAAACATGTGTTGCTCCTGATTCGGTTGGGGAAGAGGTCTTCAAACGCGGCCCATCGCAAACCCTTTGGCGATGTAGTTGCGCACAAACCAGATCACGATGGCACCCGGCACAATCGTCAACACGCCAGCGGCAGCCAGCGTCGCCCAGTCCATGCCGGAGGCCGAGACGGTGCGCGTCATGATGGCCACAATCGGCTTGGCGTTCACACTGGTCAGGGTGCGCGCCAGCAACAACTCCACCCAGCTGAACATGAAGCAGAAAAATGCCGCCACCCCTACGCCAGCCTTGATCAGTGGCAGGAATATCTTGACGAAGAAAGCTGGAAACGAGTAACCATCGATGTACGCGGTTTCATCAATTTCGCGTGGAATGCCACTCATGAACCCTTCCAGAATCCAGACCGCCAGCGGCACGTTGAACAGCAGGTGTGCCAGCGCCACGGCAATGTGGGTATCCATCAAACCCACGGTGGAATAGAGCTGGAAGAACGGCAGCAAAAACACGGCCGGTGGTGTCATGCGGTTGGTCAACAGCCAGAAAAACACGTGTTTGTCACCCAAAAAGCTGTAGCGTGAAAACGCATACGCCGCGGGCAAGGCCACGGTGATCGAAATCACGGTGTTGATACCTACGTAAATCAGGCTGTTGATGTAACCCGAATACCACGACGCATCGGTCAGGATGGTCTTGTAATTGGCCCAGGTGAAGTGCTGCGGAAACAACGAGAAACTGGCCAGAATTTCTTCGTTTGTCTTGAACGACATGTTCACCATCCAGTACACCGGCAGCAAGGCAAACACGATGTACGCCACCATAAACAGGTTGCGTTTTTGAAAGCCGGTTTTAGTCATGACCAACCTCCTTGTCCTGGGTGCCTACGCGCTGCATCCAGTTGTACAAAATGAAACACAGCAACAAAATGATCAGAAAGTAAATCAACGAGAACGCCGCCGCCGGGCCAATGTCAAACTGGCCCACCGCCTTGATGGTCAAGAATTGCGACAGGAACGTGGTGGAGTTGCCCGGCCCACCGCCGGTGAGCACAAACGGTTCGGTGTAAATCATGAAACTGTCCATGAAGCGCAGCAGCACAGCAATCATCAGCACACCGCGCATCTTGGGCAACTGCACATAACGAAACACGGCAAATTTGCTGGCCCCGTCAATGCTGGCCGCCTGGTAGTACGCATCGGGGATCGAGCGCAAACCAGCATAGCCCAGCAAGCCCACCAGCGGTGTCCAGTGCCAAACATCCATCAGCAACACGGTGAGCCAGGCGTGCGTGGCGTTGCCGGTGTAGCTGTAATCAATGCCCAAGCCCTGCAACGCCGCGCCCATCAGGCCAATATCGGTACGGCCAAAAATCTGCCAGATGGTGCCGACCACATTCCACGGAATCAGCAGCGACAGCGACACAATCACCAGGACAGCAGAGGCTTTCCAGCCCTGCGCCGGCATCGACAAGGCCAGCAAAATCCCCAGCGGCAACTCCACCGCCAACACCGACAGCGAAAAAGTCAGTTGTCGAAACAAGGCACTGTGCAATTCCTCGTCACGCATGATGGCGGCAAACCATTCCGTGCCTACAAACACGCGCCGCTCGGGCGAGATGATGTCCTGCACCGAATAATTCACCACTGTCATCAGCGGAACAATGGCCGAAAACGCCACGCAAACCAGCACTGGCAAGATCAAAAACCAGGCCTTCTGGTTGACCGGCTTGATGGTCGTACTCATGCCACGATCTCCTCGTTTTTGTAAAAGCAACTGTGCTCACCCAGCACATGCAACCACACGGTGTCTCCATGCGCCATGCGCGCGGCATCGGCGGACAAACGGGCTTTAACCGTTTGCCCGTTGCAGCTGGCCGTCAACATCACATGCGTACCAACGTCCTGCACCTGCACCACTTGCATCGGCAACGCGCCTGGGGTGTGCGCAGCCACCAAGGCCACATACTCGGGCCGCACCCCCAGCTTGACATTACCCGCTGGCGTTGCGTGCCCCGGCAGCCAGGGCAGCAGCGCATCGGCCACTTGCAAACCTTCCTGGCGTGCCGTGCCATGCAAAAAATTCATACCTGGGGAACCAATGAAATTGCCCACAAAGGTGTGGCTTGGCCGTTCAAACAACGCCGCCGCCGTGCCCACCTGCACCGCCCGGCCACGCGTCATCACCACCACCTGATCGGCAAAGGTCAGCGCCTCCACCTGGTCATGGGTGACGTAGATCATGGTCAGCTTGAGTTCATGGTGAATTTGCTTGATCTTGCGACGCAGCTGCCATTTCAGCAGCGGGTCAATCACCGTCAAGGGCTCATCAAACAACACGGCCGACACATCCGGACGCACCAGGCCACGCCCCAGGGAAATTTTTTGTTTTTGGTCAGCCGACAAATTGGCTGCCAACTGGTTGAGCTGGCCGCTCATTTCCAGCATCTCGGCAATTTCACCTACACGCTGGCGGATCTGTGCTGGCGGTACCTTGCGGTTACGCAGCGGAAACCCCAGGTTCTCAGCCACCGTCATGGTGTCATAAATTACCGGAAACTGAAACACCTGCGCAATGTTGCGCGCCTGCGGCGAGGCCCGTGTGACATCGACTCCGTCAAATTTGACATGGCCCTGAGAAGGCCTCAGCAACCCCGACATGATGTTGAGCAAGGTGGTCTTGCCGCAGCCCGAAGGCCCCAGCAAGGCATAAGCCCCACCATCCTCAAAAGTCATCTTCAGTGGCAATAGCGCGTAGTCGCTGTCCTGCTTGGGGTTGGGCGCGTACGCATGCGCCAGATCAAGTTCAATACGTGCCATGTCAACGCCCCCCGCCGCGAACCGGGGCCAGCAGCAGTGATCCCTGGTCATCAAACACATAGGCCTGCGCCGGGTTAAGGTAAAGCGTCACCTGCGCGCCCAGTTCAAAATAATGCACACCCGTGAGTTGCGCCACCACCTCACCCACCAGGGTGGCCACGTGCACAAAAGTGTCTGACCCGGAAATCTCAGCCAGTTCCACTTTGCCCGGCAAACTCACATCGTCCGCCTGTGCGGACACGTGCAAGGCGCTGGCACGCACACCAACCGTCACTTTGCGCGATGCCGTTTCAGGCAAGCGCACACCCAGCAAGGGACCGCCGTCAAGTTGCACACCGGTGGTGGCACTGCTGGCTGGCAACAAATTCATCGGCGGGTCGCTGAAGGCACGCGCCACGCGCAGCGACTTCGGGTTGTGAAAAACTTCAGCTGTCGGGCCATACTGCAGCAATTCACCCGCATCCAGCACCGCGGTATAGCCCCCCAGCAAAAGCGCCTCACCCGGCTCGGTGGTGGCATAAATTACGGTGGAGTTTCCTTCGGCAAACAAGGCGCTGAGCTCGTCGCGCAACTCTTCACGCAGCTTGTAATCCAGGTTCACCAGGGGTTCGTCCAGTAGC
>JBGSRY010000080.1:0-8389 GCA_041737325.1 Rhodoferax sp.
GCTACTGAGATGGCCCCAATGCCGCCTTCCAGGGCGCTGATGCGCTCTTCAAGCACCGCGTTGGTGGGGTTGCTGATGCGGCTGTACACATGGCCAGCGCGTTCCAGGTTGAACAGCGACTGGGCATGGTCGCTGGACTCGAACACAAACGAGGTGCTGAGGTAAATCGGCACGGCGCGCGCACCGGTGGCAAGGTCGGGGGCTGCACCAGCGTGCAAGGCCAGGGTGTCAAAAGCGGGGTCAGCGTAGCCGGGCATGGCAGTCTTTCACATGGAAGGGTGGGCACAAGCCCCCCGGGTTTTGATCAAATTTGCGTATCTTGGTGTAAATCATGATTCAGCAGCGCGCTATTGTGGGCTATATTGCAGCCCAACCAACCGACGCTTGTCGGCCCAACCAGCACGAGGTACATCATGAAAGTCAGTGATATTTTGCGCATCAAAGGCGGCACATTGTTCACCGCCACGCCCGACGAATCCCTCATGGCAGCGTTGCGATTAATGGCTGATCGCGACATTGGTTCCCTGGTGGTGATGGAGCACGGCGAGTTGGTGGGCATGGTCACGGTGCGTGAACTGACACAAATTCTGGTCAAGACCAACGGCAATGTCGCCCACAGCACCGTGCGCGCCGCCATGGACGATGCCCCCCTGACCTGCACCACCGAGACCGACATGGACGAAGTGCGGCGCATGATGCTTGACCGCCATGCGCGTTACATGCCGGTGATGAACAAAAAAATGCTCATGGGGGTGATCAGCTTCCACGACGTGGCCCGTGCCGTGGTGGACAGCCAGAACTTTGAAAACCAGATGCTCAAGGCCTACATCCACGACTGGCCCGAAGGTCAGGAACCGGCCGAGGCCTCCAAGCTGTAACGCCAGCACCCTGGCGCACGCGCCGCAAGCCGCTCAGGGATAATCGCGCCCCATGAGCGGCAATACCTTTGGAACCCCATTCGCAGTCACCAACTTTGGTGAATCCCACGGCCCGGCCATTGGCTGCGTGATTGACGGCTGCCCGCCAGGGCTGGCGCTTTCAGAGGCTGACATCCAGCCCGACTTGGACCGCCGCCGCCCCGGCACCAGCAAATATGTCACCCAGCGCAACGAGCCTGACGCAGTACAAATTCTCAGCGGCGTGTTTGAGGGCAAAACCACCGGCACGCCGATCTGCCTGCTGATTCACAACACCGACCAGCGCAGCAAGGACTACGGCAACATTGTTCAAACTTTTCGCCCCGGCCATGCCGACTACGTCTACTTTCAAAAATACGGCATCCGCGACCCACGCGGCGGTGGCCGCAGCAGTGCCCGCCTGACCGCACCCATGGTGGCCGCTGGTGCGGTGGCCAAAAAGTGGTTGTTTGAAAGCTATGGCACGGTGTTTCGTGGCTGCATGACACAAGTGGGCGAACTCCCGATTCAATTCGAATCCTGGGAACACGTGCCCCACAACCCGTTTTTTGCCCCGGTGGCCGATGTGTCCAAACTGGAAGACTACATGGCCACCTTGCGCAAAGACGGTGACAGTTGTGGCGCGCGCCTGCGCGTCAGCGCTTCAGGTGTGCCGGTGGGCCTGGGCGAGCCGCTGTTTGACAAGATGGATGCCGACATTGCCTACGCCATTATGGGTGTCAACGCGGTCAAAGGCGTGGAAATTGGTGCTGGTTTTGCCTGTGTGGCACAACGCGGCAGCACCCATGGCGACGCACTCACGCCGCAAGGTTTTGCCGGCAACAACGCCGGTGGCACGCTGGGTGGCATCACCAGCGGGCAAGACCTGGAGGTGTCGGTGGCCATCAAACCCACCAGCTCGATCCTGACCCCGCGCACCTCGATTGACATCCAGGGCAACCCGACCGAGGTGGTCACCAAAGGTCGCCACGACCCCTGCGTGGGCATCCGCGCCACGCCCATTCTGGAGGCCATGCTGGCGCTGGTGGTCATCGACCACGCCCTGCGCCACCGGGCCCAGTGTGGCGATGTGCAGCATGTGCTGCCACCGATTGCCGCGCAGATTTAAATTTATAAGAAATTGGCCGCTAGCCCTTATAGAAAAAGGGTTAACAGCTCTTTTTATGAGAGCGTTTTGTGCTCCAAGTGTGAACGCTGTAGCGCGCACAGAACCGATGAAATGGAAAACAAACCCATGAAAACACCTGAACTGCTGGCCCCGGCCGGTTCCATTGCCATGTTGGAAACCGCACTGGCGTTTGGCGCCACTGCCATCTACGCCGGCCAGCCGCGCTACAGCCTGCGGGTGCGCAACAACGACTTTGGCGACATGGATGTCTTGAAGCAGGGCATTGACACCGCCCATGCCAAAGGCGCGCGCTTCTTTTTGGTCAGCAACATCTTCCCGCATGGCAACAAGATCAGGCATTACATCGACAACATGGCCCCGGTGATTGCCTTGAAGCCGGACGCGATGATCATGTCCGACCCCGGCCTGATCATGATGGTGCGCGAGACCTGGCCCGAGATGGAGATTCACCTCTCGGTGCAGTCCAACACCGTCAACTCGGCGGCGGTCAAGTTCTGGCAAAAGGTGGGTTTGAAACGGATCATCCTGTCGCGTGAACTGTCGTTAGACCAGGTGGAAGAAATCCGTCAGGCCTGCCCCGACATGGAGCTGGAGGTGTTTGTGCACGGCGCGCTGTGCATTGCCTATTCGGGCCGCTGCCTGCTCTCAGGCTACTTCAACCACCGTGATGCGAATCAGGGCAGTTGCACCAACTCCTGCCGCTGGGACTACAAAACGCAAAAAGGCGTGGTCGATGCCTCGGGTGACGTGCTGACCCAGCAGGCTGCGATGGAGCGTGAGCAGCAAGATGCTGGACGCGAACAGGGTGCCCTAGCGCGCAATCCGGCTGCCAATACCGTTTACATGATTGAAGAAAGCCAGCGCGAAGGCAGCTACATGCCGATCGAAGAAGACGAGCACGGCACCTACGTGATGAACAGCAAAGACCTGCGCGCCATCGAACACGTCAAACGCCTGGTGGACATTGGCGTGGATTCTCTCAAGATTGAAGGTCGCACCAAAAGCCCGTATTACGTGGCGCGCACGGTGCAAAGCTACCGCCGCGCGATTGACGACGCGGTAGCCGGGCGCGAGCTCAACCCGGCGTTGATCGGGCAACTGGAAGGCCTGGCCAATCGCGGTTACACCAGCGGCTTTTTCCAGCGCCACACGCCTGAAGCAACGCAAAACTACCTGCGCGGTTACTCCGAGTCGGGCCGCAGCCTGTATGTGGGCGATGCGCTGGAATTTGATGCCACGCGGGGCCTGATGAAAGTGAACGTGCGCAACCGCTTTGCCGTGGGCGACTGGCTGGAGATCATCCACCCGCAAGGCAATGTCGATGTGCAACTGGAGCGCATGGAAAACGCAGACGGCGCGCCCATGCCGGTGGCCCCGGGCAGCGGCCACACCGTGTGGTTGCCGCTACCCGAGAGCGCCGTGGGGGCGTTTGTGGCACGCTATGTGAACCCGCCCGAAGCTGTGGTGGCCGTTGATGCAGCCTGATGGCAGTCACAGCCGCCCCTTCATTTTTATATAAGTTTTTGGCCTCTAGCCCTTATAGAATAAGCGCAAGCAGCTATTGATATGAAAGCAATTCGCATTTGTCCAGACGAGGTTATATTGAGCGCCATCCGCGCCCAGGGTGCGGGTGGGCAAAACGTCAACAAGGTCTCCAGCGCCATCCACTTGCGCTTTGACATTGCCGCCAGCAGCCTGTCCGATGGTGTCAAAACGCGCCTGCTGGCGCTGCACGACAGCCGCATCAGCAAAGACGGTGTGCTGGTGCTCAAGGCGCAGCAGCACCGCACGCAGGAAATGAACCGTTTTGACGCACTGATTCGCCTGCACGAGTTGGTGGGCAGCGTGGCCCAGCCACCGAAAAACCGCAAACCAACCCAGCCCACACGGGCCTCGCGGGTGCGCGTGCGCCAGGCCAAGCAACAACACGCCGGCCTCAAAGCGCTGCGTGCCCGGGTGCGGCATGAAGACTGAAGTCCTCACCCACCCCCTTTTGACACCCAATTTTCAAGGCAAGCCATGGCACTGATTCAATGGTTTCCCGGCCACATGCACCTGACGCAAAAGGCCATTGCTGAGCGCATCAAAGCCATTGACGTGGTCATTGAGCTGCTCGATGCCCGCTTGCCGGGGTCGAGTGCCAACCCGATGCTGGCCACCCTCACGCAGGGCAAACCGGCGCTGAAAGTGCTCAACAAGCAAGACCTGGCCGACCCTGAGTGCACCGCAGCGTGGCTGGCACATTACAACGCGCAACCCGGCACGCGCGCCCTGGCGCTGGATGCCAGCATCAGCGCCCCGGCCAAGGCTTTGGCCAGCGCCTGCCGCGACCTGGCCCCCAACCGGGGTGGCATGGTCAAACCGATGCGGGTGCTGATTTGCGGTATTCCCAATGTCGGCAAGTCAACGCTGATCAACACCCTGGTGGGCAAGCGCGCCGCCAAAACCGGAGACGAAGCTGGTGTGACCAAGCTGGAGCAGCGCATTGTGCTGGCCGACGACTTTTACCTGTATGACACACCCGGCATGCTGTGGCCACGCATCATCGTCGCCAAAAGTGGGCTCAACCTGGCTGCCAGCGGCGCAGTCGGGCGCAACGCGTTTGATGAACAAGAGGTGGCTCTGGAACTGCTGGACTACCTGCGCCAGCACTACCCGGCGTTGCTGGCGGCGCGCTACAAGCTCGACGCGGTGGCCGCCCTGACCGATGAACAGCTGCTCGATGCGATTGGCCGCAAGCGCGGTGCGTTGCGCGCTGGCCAACAGATCGACCTGCAAAAAGCGGCCGAGATCGTTATTGGCGACTTTCGCACCTGCACCCTGGGTCGCATCACGCTGGAAACACCAACCGAATTTGCCCAGTGGCTGGCCGCTGGCCAGATGCTGGATGCCGCGCGGCAAGTGAAAAAAGACGCGATTGAGCTGGATCGAAAAATCAGATTCAAACAAGTGCCGCGCCCCAACCCGCGCCAGCAAGCCACCGACTGAACAGCGACTCAATCGCCCGGGTGCAACACCACGTCGGAGCACGGGTAGGCTACGCACGGCAGCACGTAGCCGTCTTCTTTTTCTTCCGAACTCAACCCCGGCCACTCAATTTCATAGCGCACCTGGCCGCGCTCCAGCTTGCCAAAGCAGGTGCGGCAGGTGCCATTGCGGCACGAGCTGGGCCAGTCAAGCTGACCTTGTTCCATGGACAACAGCAGCGGCTGGTTGGACCAGGCATCAAACGAATTGCCATCGGGTTGCGTGTGGCCAATGAACAGGGTCGGAGTCGCTGGGTTGTGCATCGGTTTATGATCAAAAAAGTTGCGATCAACCCCGTGATTTACGGGCGCAATAAGCTATAAAATATATAGCGAAATTTTACCTTTAAACCGAATCTCCGTTCGCCTCGTATGCCTTTAAACCTTGCCATTTCCCCGGCCCTCAACGACCCCCGCCCCCTGGTGCTGTACCACGGCCGTAAATGCCCGGACGGCTTTGCCTCGGCCCTGGCAGCCTGGCTGTTTTACGGCGACAAGGCCGAGTTTGTCGGGCTCGATCATGGTGATGTGAAGTCGGTCGACGACCTGCCCGCCCTGGACGGCCGTGCGGTGTACATCCTGGACTTTTCTTTTGCCGACCACATCCTGCGCACCATGGAAGAACGTGCGGCCAAGCTGGTGATGCTCGACCACCACCTGAGTGCTGCCGAAAAATTGACCGGTTTCAAATGCCGCTGTGGCGTGGTGCACTTTGACATGAAAAAATCGGGGGCTCATCTGGCCTGGGAATTTTTTCACCCTGGCAAACCGATCCCCGACCTGGTGCGCTTTGTGGAAGACCGCGACATCTGGGTCTGGCAATATCCCGAGAGCGCTGGCTTTTTGGCCGCCCTGGACATGGAGCCGTTTGAGTTCGAGCGCTGGCAAACCATTGCCAACTTCAATGCGGGGCAACTGGCGGCCTACATTGACCGCGGCCGCGCCATGGACGCAAAATTTTCCGACCTGGCCGCCACCATCGCCGAACAGGCACAGCCCGTGGTGTTCAACGGCATCACCGGGTTGATGGTCAACGCACCCAGCCCCTTTCACAGCCTGGTGGGGGACTTGTTGTGCAAGCAGTCGGGCACGTTTGCCCTGCTCTGGACGGTTGATAAAAACGGGGTCGTGAAATGCGGCCTGCGCTCACGTTCGGGCTTCAACTGCATCGCGCTGGCTGAGCGCATGGGCGGCGGTGGACATGCCCAGGCTTGCGGTTTCAAGATGCCTTACCAACGGCTGCCGGAGCTGCTGGCAGGCTCACTGCGCGCCTGAAGCAAGGACGCGTTTGCCCCCCACCTCAGGTGCGTACCCGGCCGTCGCCCGTGAGCATGGAGAGCTCCACAAATCGTGATGCCACGTGGCTGCCGGGCGACAAGCGCACATCAAAGCCGCTGATCGAATAACTGCCCAGATTTTCCAGCCCACGCGCCACCCCTTCACGGCTAATTGGCCGACTGCCCTGGTGCTCCAGCCCTTCCGTGAACAGGCGTGCGGCCAGATAACCTTCCATGCTGGAATAGTTGGCCTGCACCCCACTGGCCTGCTTCAACGCCGCCAAAAATTCACGGCTGATCTGGCGCATGGTGTTGTAGGGCGAGGGCACCACCTGACTCACCACCACCCCGGCCCCGTCTTTGCCCAACTCGTCTGCCAACGCCTGTGTACCGACAAACGAGACATTGAAAAAAGTCCCGCCAAAACCGGCCTTGCGCGCCGCTTTGATGAAAGCCGCACATGACTTGTAGGCACTGATTTGCACAATGGCATCCGGCGCTGCAGCCATCAAGGTTTTGACCGCTTCGTCCACGGCAACGGTATTGCGTTCCACCGTGGCTTGCGCCACAGGCTTCAGACCCAGCTGGCCGAGTGCCAGCACCGTGCCGTCCAACCCGGCCTTGCCGTAGGAGTCATTCTGATAGAACACGGCAATTTTCTTCAAACCCAAATTGGTCAGCTGTTTGACGATCAAGGCGGTTTCATCGTTGTACGACGCACGCAGGTGAAACACGTTTTTGAGCTGCGGTTCACGCAGCCCCATGGCCCCGGTGAACGGCGCAATGAATGGAATTTGTGATTTCTTCACCAGCGGCAACGCCGCCAGACTGGTGGGCGTACCAATGTAGCCAAACAGTGCAAACACGTCGGCATCGATCAGCTTTTGGGTGTTTTCAACGCAGCGGTTGGGCTCGTAGCCATCGTCCAGAGTTTTGATTTCAATCGTCTTGCCAGCCGCACCGCCTTGTGCGTTGATCTGGTCAAACCAGACCTTGGCCCCCTGGTGAAACTGGATGCCCAACTGCGCAGCCGGCCCGGTAAACGCGGCCGATTGGCCCAGGATGATTTTGTTGCTTTGCGCTTGCGATGTGCCAATGTGCAGCAGCGGTAGTGCAGCCACAGCGGAAAATTGTCGACGGTTGATCATGAGCCGGTTGCCTTTGATGTGTTGAAACGAAGAAACGGTGTGGGGCAGCTTCAGTTGATGCCCAGCAGGGTCGCCAGAGCCACCGTGTCCAGGGCTCCATTTTGGGTCACCACTTGCCCAGTTTTACGGTGCTTGGCCACCAGATACGGCACCGAGTCTGCCCCCAGACTGGTCAACAACTGGGTGTTGGCCTTGATCGCTTGGCGCAGGTCGTCTGGCACGCTGGGGGCTTCAGCCACGCCGCCCTGACCTGCCAGCAACGACTGCTCATGCGCGTTCATGGCTTCGGTTGGGTTGGGGGCCGTCAACAGGGCTGCAGCCTGGGCCACGCTTTTACCCGCGTTGAAGGCCACCGGTATCCAGACAAACTTGACCTGGTTGTGCAGCGGCACACTGGCTTGCCACAAGCGGCCACAGTGCGGACACTGGGGTTCAAACAGCACATAAACCGTTTGTGCGCTCATCAGGGCACCCACCGTGAAGCCTTTGCCGGTGGCGGCAACGGCATCGTACGGGGCAGCCGTGGCAGAGGCTGAGGCGGCCGTTGGCACGTCGGTTTTGGAGCACGCCGCCAGCGTCAAGACCAGTGCAGTGGCGCATGCAAACAAAGAAGCAAAAATTTTCACGCAGCGACTCTCATAAAAATGGATGGTGGTGCTATTTTGGCAGGATGTAGCCCCGGTTTGAAGGCACAACAAAAAAGGCCCCGCAGGGCCTTTGAAATGGGTGTCTTTAACCTCAAGCAGCTACAACCGGGGCAGCGGCAACGGCCTTGGCACTGGTCTTTTTAGCCGTCTTGACGACCGCTTTGACCACCGGGCGTACCTGCCGTGCGACGCTGCTGCGAACGCGTTTGGCCAGCATTTTTTTACCGGCAACCTTGCTCGCCAGG
>JBGSRY010000110.1:0-3032 GCA_041737325.1 Rhodoferax sp.
GCCAACCTGGATGAGATCAAGGTGCACCAGCGCGAAACCCGCGCCTTGCTGGCTAAAAGCCAGCGTCCAAGCGCTGTCCGCACAGCCAAGCCCAAAACCAAAGCGGTCTGATCCGCACACCCTTGAAAGCCCTTGATGAATTTTGAAGAAACCCCCTTGCTGCGCGTGCAGCGCAGTTTTGAGCGCCAGGGCCTGATGCAACAGTTGGGGGTGCGCGTGCAGCGGGTGGAGCTGGGCCTGTGTGTGCTCACCATGCCTTATTCGGGCAAGGTCACGCAGCAGCAGGGCGCGTTTCATGGCGGTGCCATTGGTGCGCTGGCTGATATTGCCGGCGGCTACGCGGCCCTGACCCAGGCCCCGGTGGGGTTGGAGGTGGTCAGTGTCGAATACAAAATCAATTTTCTGGCCGGTTGCAAAGGCGGTGCGTTGCGCGCCACGGGGCGCGTCATCAAGGCCGGCAAACGCCTCACCGTGACCAGTGCCGATGTGGTGCACGTGGCTGAAGACGGCACTGAAACCGTGTGTGCCACACTGCCGCAAACCGTGATGCCGGTGCCAAAAACTTACTGATTTCAAACGCCCATCTACCCAGGAGACAACACCATGGCGCAATTGCCCGGACTCAATTTTCAACTCGGCGAAGACATTGACGCATTGCGCGACGCGGTGCATGACTTTGCCCAGACCGAGATCGCGCCGCGCGCGGCAGAGATTGACCGCAATGACAAATTCCCGATGGATTTGTGGCGCAAGATGGGTGACATTGGTGTGCTGGGCATCACCGTGGGCGAGGAATATGGCGGAGCCAATATGGGCTACCTGGCACACATGGTGGCGATGGAAGAAATCAGCCGCGCCAGCGCCAGCATTGGCCTGAGCTACGGCGCGCACAGCAACCTGTGCGTGAACCAGATCAAACGCAATGGCACGCCAGAGCAGCGCCAAAAATACCTGCCCAAGCTGATTACGGGCGAACACGTGGGCGCACTGGCCATGAGCGAGTCCGGTGCAGGCAGCGACGTACTGAGCATGAAGCTGCGAGCCGAAGACAAAGGCGGCTACTACCTGTTGAACGGCAGCAAGTTCTGGATCACCAACGGCCCCGATGCCGACACCCTGGTGGTGTACGCCAAGACCGAGCCCGAACTCGGGGCGCGGGGTGTGACCGCTTTTTTGATCGAAAAAACCATGCCGGGTTTCAGCATTGCACAAAAGCTCGACAAGTTGGGTATGCGCGGCAGTTCTACGGGCGAGCTGGTCTTCAACAACGTGGAAGTGCCCGCTGCCAATGTGCTGGGGGGTGTCAACAACGGTGCCAAAGTGTTGATGAGCGGGCTGGACTATGAACGTGCGGTGCTCACCGGTGGCCCGCTGGGCATCATGCAGGCGGTGATGGACAACGTGGTGCCCTACATCCACGACCGCAAGCAGTTTGGCCAAAGCATTGGCGAATTCCAGCTGATTCAGGGCAAGGTGGCCGACATGTACACGGTGCTGCAGGCTGGGCGCAGCTTTGCTTATACCGTGGCTAAAAATCTGGATTTGCTGGGTGCAGAGCATGTGCGACAGGTGCGCAAAGACTGCGCCTCGGTCATTTTGTGGACGGCCGAAAAAGCCACCTGGATGGCGGGCGAGGGGGTGCAGATTTATGGCGGCAATGGCTACATCAACGAGTACCCGCTGGGGCGCTTGTGGCGCGATGCGAAGCTGTATGAAATTGGTGCCGGCACGTCAGAGATTCGCCGCATGCTGATCGGGCGCGAGTTGTTTGCGCAAACCTGCTAACCCATGACAGACCTGCAGCACCTGCTGGACAACAACGCGGCCTGGGCGGCGCGCATGCAGGCGCAGCGGCCCGGGTTTTTCAGCCAACTGGCCAAGCAGCAAACGCCCAAATACCTGTGGATTGGTTGCTCGGACAGCCGGGTGTCGGCCAACGAGATCACCGGGCTTGACCCGGGTGAGGTGTTCGTGCACCGCAACATTGCCAATGTGGTGGTGCACTCCGACCTGAACGCGCTCTCGGTGATCCAGTTTGCAGTCGATCACCTCAAGGTCGAGCACATCATGGTGGTGGGGCATTACGGCTGTGGTGGTGTGCTGGCGGCACTGCGTGGCACGCGGGTTGGGTTGGCCGACAACTGGCTGCGCCACGTGCACGATGTCAAACTGCGCCACCGCCGCCGCCTGGATCATTTGAGCGTGCCAGCGCAGGAAGACACGCTGTGCGAGATGAATGTGATCGAGCAAGTGGGCAACGTGGCCCTGTCCAACGTGTTGCAAGATGCCTGGGCACGCGGGCAACAAGTGGCGGTGCACGGCTGGTGCTACGGCCTGCAAGACGGTTTGGTGAAAGATTTGGGTGTCACCATGCAGGCCAGCCATGAAGTGGTGAATGTGTTTCGGCAAGCTTTCAAGCGTTATCCTCGGCCATTGCCGGTGTGATAACGGTTTAACCGGCATGGCATTATTTTTGATAAAAATGTGCTCTAGCCCTTTATTTATAAGGGCTAAAAGCTATTAATTTGTGAGTAGTTATGTTTCCTACCCGGCTTGACTCGACATTGGCTTACGACATTGCCAAAGCCATGATGGACGGTTTTAACCGCCATTACCGCCTGTTCAGAACCGAATCCGCCCGTGCCAAGCACCGTTTTGAGACCGCAGACTGGCATGGTCAGCAGCGTGCCCAACGCGAACGCATCGAGTTTTATGACCTGCGCGTGCGCGAAGCGTCGATGCGGTTGGAGCGCGAATTCAAGGCCGGTGAGCAGTCGATGGACATCTGGCACCAGATCAAACTACACTACATCGGTTTGCTGGTAGACCACCACCAGCCCGAACTGGCCGAGACCTTTTTCAACTCGGTCACTACCAAAATCCTGCACCGCAGCTATTTCCAGAACGATTTTATTTTTATCCGCCCGGCGGTCAGCACCGAGTACATCGAAAACGACGACACCGAAAAGCGCCCCACCTACCACGCCTATTACCCCGACCCCAGTGGCAACGACCTGCCCGAGGTGAGATCG
>JBGSRY010000603.1:0-1657 GCA_041737325.1 Rhodoferax sp.
GCCTGAAGCCCAAAAAACCCGACTGGGTCACGCGCAAAGAATTCCTGCAAACCGTGTGGTACGAGTCCAAGCGTGCCGGGCTGGACGTGTCACTGGTGCTGGGCTTGATCCAGGTGGAGAGCAACTTTCGCAAGTTTGCCGTGAGCCGTGTGGGTGCGCGTGGCTACATGCAGGTGATGCCGTTCTGGACCCGGGTGCTGGGGGATGGGGATGCCGGCAAACTGTTTCACATGCAAACCAACCTGCGCTTTGGCTGCGTGATTCTGCGCCACTACCTGGAGCGTGAACGCGGCGACCCGTTTCTGGCGCTGGGACGCTACAACGGTTCACGTGGTCAGCCGCAATACCCCAACGCGGTGTTTGCGGCGCAAAAAAACTGGCGGTTCAGCGCCTGAACTTGCCGCCTGCGGTGATGATCGACAAGTCGGCAAAGTCCAGACCGGTGTGGTTGCTTTTGTCGTAGCTCACTTCCAGGCCACCGATGTCGTATTTGAAATTTTCCAGCGTGGCCTGCAACTTTTCACGCGTCGGTTTGACACCGCTGCGGCGCAGTGCCTCGACCAGCACTTTGGCAGAGGCATAGCCTTCGAGCATGGCCGGGCTGAGCGCGTCAATGCCTTTGGATTTGGCCAGTTGGGTGGCATCTTTCACCAGGGTGTAGTTGAAGCTTTGCGGAAAGACTTGCGTCACGATCACGCCGCGCCCCTGTTCGCCCAGCAGTTTGATAAAGCCTTCAGAGGCGTTGTTGGACAGGGTGATGAACTGCGCGCTGCTACCGGCCGCCTTGATTTGCTTGATGCCCTGCACCACCGCCGTGCCCGAGCCAATCACCATCACCGCTTGTGCCTCAGCTTTCACCACCTGCGGCGCGATGGCAGAAAAATCGGGTTTGCTGCGGTCAAATTTGGCCAGCACCACGGGGGTCAGCTTGTTCACGGTCATGCCCTGTTGTGCTCCCACCAGTGCGTCGCTGCCAAAGGTGTCGTCCACATGTATCAGCGCAATGCGGGTGATGCCAATGGTGGCCAGATGGGTGATGGCTTTTTCGGCCTCACGCTGGTAAGTGGCGCGCACGTTGAAAACATAGGGTTGCACCGGTTGGTGGAACACCATGGCCCCGGTGGACGGCCCCACCAGGGGCACGCCGTTTTCTTTCAGCAGCGGCAAAATCCCTTGCGTGTGCGGGGTGCCACGTGACATGAACAGGGCCAGCACCTTGCGCTCTTCAATCAAGGTTTTGGCGTTGGACAAGGCGAGCTTGGTGTCAAATTTGTCGTCCAGTGTGATGACCTGGATTTTTTCGCCCAAAATGCCGCCGCGCGCGTTGATGTGGTCAAAGTACATCTGCGCCCCCATCATGGATTCTTTGACCGTTGCCGCCACCGTGCCAGTGACACCGACGGTTTGCCCAATCAGCACCTGGGCTTGGGCATGGCCAACGCCCAGTGCGAGCCCTAAAGTTAACGCCAACGTCGCTTTGATGTTCATGGTGAACTCCTTTTTTTCCAGTCTAGCACCGGCATCAAAACGTGTCTTGACGGATATCCCTTAGCCCGCGCTGGGGTGGCTCCAGTCCCTAGAATCAATGCCCTCATCACCCGGGAAGCCACATGTCACAGGGAACCATCCGCATTCGCGGTGCACGCCAGCACAACCT
>JBGSRY010000606.1:0-2107 GCA_041737325.1 Rhodoferax sp.
GCGGCACGGTGAAAGATGGCGTGGTTGAAGTGCAGGGCGACCACTGCGTGCGCGTCATGGCCCTGCTGGCGGCGCAAGGGCACATGGTCAAACGCGCCGGGGGATGACAAATGATGAGTCGGATGGTTGAAGGCATGAACCCCGAAGACCTGCACCTGCTGGTCACGCGCACCATGCCGTTTGGCAAGCACAAGGGCTGCATCATTGCCGACCTGCCCGGCAACTACTTGCGCTGGTTTGCGCGTGAGGGTGTGCCCAAAGGCGAGATTGGCCGCCTGCTGGCGCTGATGAACGAGATTGACCACAACGGGCTGAGCGACCTGCTCAAGCCGCTGCGCCCGGGTTGAGGTTTGCGCTTCACCACACGGGTGCGCAGGCAGTCTCCAGATGGGTCAAATACACCCGCACCTCAAATTCAAGCTGGTGGTAGCGCGGCTCCATGTAGCGGCACAGCTGGTAGAAGGCTTTGTCGTGGGCGCGCTCTTTCAGGTGCGCCAGCTCATGCACCGTGATCATGCGCAAGAACTCATCAGGCACGGTTTTGAACATGGTGGCGATGCGGATTTCGCGCTTGGCTTTGAGTTTGTTGCCCTGCACGCGCGACACCGTGGTGTGCGTGCCCAGGGCGTTTTTAACCACGTGCAACTTGGCATCAAACTGCACCTTGCCCAGTGGCTCGGCGCTGCGCAGGGATTCGGCTTTGAGCACCTGCACGTAGTCAAACAGCGCCCGGTCGGTGCGCACTGTGTGGGCTTGCGGGTATTTTTGCAGCAGCCAGTCGGCCACGCGGCCTTGCGCTAGCAGGCTCTGCACCTGCGCCAGGGTTTCAGGCGGGTAGCCTTGCAGGTATTTCATGGTAGCCAGGTGGCATCACAGCTTGCGCCCACGGCTTGGATGCGCCGCTGTGCAAGCCCCATTTTGTGCCCAGGAAAGTATCAATTTGATAGCTACTCGCCCTTGATAAATAAGGGATAGAGGCGAATTTTGCTTAAACTTCCCGGCGCAGGGCTGGGAACAGAATCACGTCCCGGATGCTGCTGCTGTCGGTCAGCAACATCATCAGCCGGTCCAGCCCCACGCCGCAGCCGCCAGTGGGGGGCATGCCGTATTCCAGTGCGCGCACAAAGTCTGCGTCGTAGTACATGGCTTCGTCGTCACCACCGTCCTTGGCGGCCACTTGAGCCTGAAAACGCGCGGCTTGTTCCTGGGCATCGTTCAACTCGCTGAAGCCGTTGCCAAACTCGCGCCCGGTGATGTAGAGCTCAAAGCGCTCGGTCACTTCGGGGCGTTGGTCGTTGGCGCGCGCCAGCGGCGAAATCTCGGTGGGGTGCTCCATGATGAAGGTGGGCTGCCACAGCTTTTCTTCCACTGTTTCTTCAAAGTACAGCACTTGCAGCGCAGGCAGGCTGCGGGTGCTGATGTGGTGCTTGGCCTCGGTGATGCCCAATTTGGGCAGCGCGCTGCGCAGCCAGGTGGCGCTGTCCACCTTCAGGCCCGAGCCGTCTTCCAGCATTTGGCCGGCTTCGGTGTATTTGCAAATGGCCTCATGAATGGTCAGGCGTTCAAACGGCTGGCTCAGGTCTACCGGCTTGCCTGCGTAGGTGAGCTGCAGGCTGCCGCAAGCGCGCTGCGCCGCGTCGCGGATCAGCGCTTCGGTGTAGGCCATCAAATCCTGGTAGTCCCAGTACGCCGCGTAGAACTCCATCATGGTGAACTCGGGGTTGTGGCGCACGCTGATGCCTTCGTTGCGAAAGCTGCGGTTGATCTCAAACACGCGCTCAAAGCCGCCGACGATCAGGCGCTTGAGGTACAGCTCGGGCGCAATACGCAAAAACATTTGCTGGTCCAGCGCGTTGTGGTGTGTGGTGAAGGGTTTGGCGTTGGCACCGCCGGGAATGGGGTGCAGCATGGGCGTTTCGACCTCTAAAAAGTCATGCGCCACCATGAAGTCACGCACGGCGTTGATGGCCTTGCTGCGCGCCATGAAGCGTTTTTTGGTGCTCTCATCGGTCATCAAGTCCACATAGCGCTGGCGGTATTTGACCTCTTGGTCGGCCATGCCGTGGAACTTGTCGGGCATGGGACGCAGGCTTTTGGTCAGCAGGCG
>JBGSRY010000171.1:0-2370 GCA_041737325.1 Rhodoferax sp.
TGCCAGGCGGGCTACAAATCCCAGCTCGGTGGCCTGGCGCAGCCCCTCGGCACTGACGGTGCCGGTGGCACGGATCAACGCCGGGGCCGGGCGCTGGGTTGCCGCGTCGGGGGCCAACACCAGCCCGCCTTCAAGGCGCACGTCCCCACCCAACATGCGTGCCTGCACCCCAGACAGACTCAGGCCCGACTGGGTAAAACTGACCTGGCCACGGACACGGCTGAGTTTGGGGCTGTCGGGTGTGATCTGCAGCTCATTCCCCCCCAGGGTGACGCTGCCCTGGAGCGTGGTTTTTTGCAGTTCGGCAACGGGTAAGTCCAGTTTGAGTTTGACATCCGCGATGCCACTGGCGCTGGTTTGTGCCAATGCGCCACCCGTGAGCGCATTCAAGGGAGAGGTCTTGATGACACGCAAGGCATCCGGCCACGGGCCTTTGAGGTTGGCATCCACCTTGACCACTGAATGGTTCAGGTCAGCAATGGACACGTCGGCCTGCATCACCGCCACCCCGGGTGCTTCTGCCAGATGGGCGCGTGCACCTTTCACATGCAATTGCATGCGGTCAATCAACACCTGGCCCGAGATCCTAGCCAGCGTGGGCCAGGGCAGCTCTTGCGCACCTTGCAGGCTGCGCGGCACAAAGGCCAGCGCCGCGTTGTGCACCTCGGCACTGATTCTGAAAGCACCCTGGTGCGGGTCAATCAAGGGCAGCTGACTGATGTCGCCCCGGATGTCAAAACGCACATTACTGGCTTGCCCCGCCGTGATGGCATCACGCACATAGTCGCGTGCCCGCTGGTCAATGCCCAGCGGCAAATAGCGGTGCACGCGGGTGCCATCGGCGCGACTGAGACTGGCCTGCACATCCAGCACCCCCGGAAACCGGCTGTGGTTGGCGGACTTGGTGGCATCTGCAGTTTCCCACTTGATTTGGGCCTGGCCCTGGGCATCCGCATTGGAAAAACTTAGGTCAGAGAGTTGTACAGCCACGCGCTCGCCGTTGACTTGCCAGCGCGCCAGTGCGGTCATTTTTTCTACTGCAATCAGACGCTCCTGCAGGATGCCGGGTACATCCACGCTGCCGTTGTCCATGCGTAAATTGGCACGCCCGGATTGTTGGTCAAATTCAAACTCGACCCCCAGTCCGCTGACACCGGGGATGCTGGCCACAGCCGCTACTTCAAGCTGGCTCAAGCGGCCTTTGGCGCTGTAACTTTGCAGTGCGTCGGCCGGGCCTTTCCAGCTCAAGTCCAATTTTTCAGCCAGCCCTTTAGGGGCGTAGGTCAGCCAGGGTTCACGCAACGTGGCAGCCAGCGGCAAACGCTGCACCAGCTGGGCCAGCGCCGCCAAATCGAGCTTGTCAGCCTGCACTTCGCCACGCGGCACCGTGCCCGCTTCAGCCGCCATGAACAACACACGCACATTGCCACCGGGCCAGCGCAACCCATCTCGGGCATCAAAGGACAGGTTGGTGCTGAAAGCCTCAAACCCACCGACCAAGGTGCGTCCACCGACACGCCCCTGGATTTGCAGCACATCCAGCGCGGGTAAATTTTTACCCAGCGTCACATCCACTTCGGTCAAGGCCACATCGGCCACGGCGGCGCTGGGTTGCCCCTGGGTCACATCCACCCAGGCCCGCAAGGCCCCACGGCCCTGCCGAACGTCCACGCCCAGGCTCACATAACGGCGCAACTCGGACAAATCGACCCGGTCAAAAAGGGCATACAACTGCCCGTCCCAGTCTTGCCAACGCCCCCGCTGCCGAGACAACAAAGGCTGCAAAAATTGCCCACGCACCCCAAACCGATCACCCCACATGTCAGGCGGGGTGGCATCCAGCCGCAGGTCATGGTGCCGGCCCGCATTGCGCATCACCACGTCAATCTGTTGCAGTACCACGGGCTCAGCAGCACGCTGCTCGTCAGTCCAGCGCAGCACGCCATCGTGAATCACGAACTCAATCTGGGAAAAAAACCAATCCAGCAGCGCCGAATCCGCGCCTGCGCTGGGGGTCATTTCCAGCCCAGCGACCGTGATACGGCCATCTGCCAGCCTGCGCACATCCAGCTTGGGCGCATCAATGTAGATTTGCTCAAAACCCAGCCGCCACATCGACCGCGGCGACAGCGCCACCAACACCCGCGGCAAGCTCAACGCCACCCGTTGCTGTGCATCCAGCAAGGTGACTTCAGACAATTCAAACGACGGCACCATGCCGTTGGAGCGGGCGGTGATCGCACCGACACGCACCTGCGTACCCAGAGCCTTGGAAGCACGGGCTTCAAGCTGCGGGCGGAAATCGGCGATTCGCGGCACAATCCACCAGTGCAAAGCGCCCCAAGTCAGCCCCAGCAACAGCCAGGCCAA
>JBGSRY010000186.1:0-4175 GCA_041737325.1 Rhodoferax sp.
CAGGATGTTGTTGGACGACAACCAGCCGCGTTCCAGCACGGTCACGCCTGGGGGTAAGTGGATGGCGCTTGGAACAGTCATGAAGGGCGGGGTCAGGTTGGTGGCCGTGCTGGAGCGTGCGCGGTGTTACTTGCCACTGCGCAATTCGCGGCGCAAGATTTTGCCAACATTGCTCTTGGGTAACTCGTCGCGAAACTCGATGTATTTGGGGCGCTTGTAGCCGGTCAGGTTCTCGGCGCAGTAGCGTGCCACATCATCTTCGCTCAGGGTGGGGTCGTCCTTGATGACGAACACTTTGATGGCCTCGCCCTGTTTTTCATCTGGCACGCCCACTGCGGCGCATTCGACCACGCCGGGGCACAGCGAGATGACGTTTTCAAGCTCGTTGGGGAACACATTGAAGCCGCTCACCAGAATCATGTCTTTCTTGCGATCAACGATGCTGGTGAAGCCATGCGCGTCCATGATGCCGATGTCGCCGGTGCGCATGAAACCGTCTGGTGTAAAGGCGTTGGCGGTCTCTTCGGGTTGCTGGTAATAGCCCGTCATGACGTTTGGGCCTTTGATACAAATCTCGCCTCTTTTCCCTATGTCTAATGAGTTTCCTGCTTCGTCTTTGATAGCAATTTGAATGCCAGGCAGGGGCAGGCCAATGGTGCCGGTGAAGGTGCTGCTGGTGACCGGGTTGTTGGTGCCAATGGCGCAGGTTTCGCTCATGCCCCAGCCTTCAACCATCGGGCTGCCGGTGACCTCCAGCCAGTGCTGTGCCGTGCCTTGCGAGGCCGCCATGCCGCCGGCTTGCGACACGCACAGCTGTGAAAAATCGACATTTTTGAACTGCGGGTGTTGCAGCAGCGCGTTGAACAGGGTGTTGACGGCGGGCAGCAAATGGAAGGGACGTTTTTTCAGCACCTCGACAAATTGGCCAATGTCGCGTGGGTTGGGAATCAGCGTCAGGTGCGCGCCCCAGCGGATGGAGAGCAGAGACAGTGTGAGGGCGAAGATGTGGTACAGCGGCAGCGCGGCAATGTTGTTGGCTTCGCGGATATCGCCCACCTTGCCCAACGCCGGGGTGAACCAGGCCTCGGCCTGCAAAATCGCGGCCACGATGTTGCGGTGCGTCAGCACCGCGCCTTTGCTCAAACCGGTGGTGCCGCCGGTGTATTGCAAAAACGCAATGCTGTCCAACGTGCTTGGGCCAGACTTGAAGGGCAGCGCTGCGCCCAGCGCCAGGGCTTGCTTGAAGGGGGTCACAGTGCGGCCGTTGCTCAAGGGCAGCTTGAAGGCGGGCACCATTTTGGCCAGGTGGCGCACGGCAAAGGTCAACCAGCGGCCATACCAAAAGCCCAGCAGGTCGCCCATGCTGGCCAGCACCACGTGTTGGACGGATGTGTCGTCAATGACCTCGGCCAGGGTATGGGCAAAGTTCTCCAGCACCACAATCACGCTCGCCCCTGAGTCGACCAGCTGGTGCTTGAGCTCGCGCGCGGTGTAGAGCGGGTTGACGTTGACGCAGGTGTAGCCGCTCATCAGCACGGCCGCCATGGTCACGCTGAACTGGGGAATGTTGGGCAGCATGATGGCGATGCGGGCATCCGCCGGCAGCTTGCATGCCTGTAACCAGGCCCCCAGCGCGTGGGCGTGGCGCTGCAGCTCGCCATAGCTGGTCCAGTGCTCCATGCAGACGCAAAACGGGCGTTCGGCATGTTTGCGAAACGACTCATCAAGCAGCGCGCCCAGTGACGGGTATTGTTCAGGTCGCACCGTGTGCGGTACGCCTGCGGGGTAACTGTTTAGCCACACGTGGTCCATAAGGTCTCCTGTGCGGGCATTGTGGGGCAAGACCTGGCGCTAGCGGCTTGGGGCAAATCCCAGGGTCTGGGTCAATTCAGTCTCACACGTGACAGGGTCGGACGCAAACAGGCGCTCGATCCAGGCTGATTCGCGACTGCGAATGGTGTCCAGAAAATGCGCTACCGCACGCGCCCGGGCCATGCCGGAAAAGTGGTCAAAGCCAGATTCCAGGAACGCTTGCAGCGCCCCCAGGCCAGCCAGTTCGGCTGGCTTGTGCATCATTTTGAGCATCAGGCGCAGGCCAGGTTTGCGCGTCAGGCGGCCCAGCGTCAGGCCAATGTCCAGCACGGTGGCCAGTTGCCAGTCGCGACTGGCGCGTTGCCCGACGCTGCGCCAAGCATTCAGGTAGCGCTGCGGGGCACTGCCAGTTGGGCATTGGCACCAGGCTTGCGCCATGGCCAGGTCGAGTGTTTCGGTTTGCAGATGCAACGCCGCCAGGGTGCGCACGGTGGCCAGTACGGCCTCGGGGAAGGTGCGCTCCAAGGCCCCGGCAATGCGGGCAAACTGGGCATCACGTGCGCTGTAGTCGCGGGCGCTGTACAGCTCTTCCAGAAAAAACGTGGCGCTGGGGGCAAAGGTGGCATCGGCCAGCAAATCGGGGTAGGTGCCGGCAAAGCGCTGGGCTTGCAGCTGTTTGATAGCCAACAGCGCTTGGGCTAGCGCGCCATGGTCATGGCCGTTGCCATTGCCAGCGACGGCTTGGCGCAGCTGCGCCACTTGGGCCAGCGCCCGACGAATCTCTTGTGAGCCTTGCATACGTGTGCCAGTTTATCGACGTGCGCGGTGCAAAAAGCCTGCCGCAAGCCGCTCAAGCGACGCTGAATGCCCATTTAGAGTTCAAAACCTAGGGGAAACCCTTATATTTCAACCCATGTTCGATTTGCCCATTTTTGCTGCCAGTCCCAAGTCAGAGCCGATCCCGCCCACAGGCGGCTCGGCGCTGGAAACCGATCTGCCGCCCGTAACCCGTGCACCGGCCGTGATCGTTCCGATTCGCTCGCTGGGTGAAAACCACCGTGGGCGGATTGCAACGCACCTGAAAGCACTGGATGCGCACGACCGGTATTTCCGCTTTGGTTTTGCTGCCAATGATGCGCAGATTGACCGCTATGTGGCGGGTTTGAATTTTGATCGCGACGAGATTTTTGGCATTTACAACCGCCGTTTGCAACTCATCGCCATGGCGCATCTGGCGTACTCGGACGACACCCGTGTCAAAGCCTGTGCCGAGTTTGGTGTGTCGGTGCTGGCCCATGTGCGTGGCCGTGGTTTTGGCAAACGCCTGTTTGAACGCGCCATGTTGCACGCCAGTAACCAGGGTGTGCACCTGATGTTCTTGCACGTGCTGAGTGAAAACAAGGTGATGCTGGCCATCGCCCGCCAGGCTGGTGCGGTGGTGGCGCGTGACGGCTGTGAATCCGAGGCGCATCTGGTGCTGCCTGCGGCCACCTTGGACACCCATGTGGCTGAATTGGTCGAAGAGCACATGGCGCAAGCGAACTACCGCCTCAAGTTGCAGGCCAGACTGTTCAGCGACATGCTGGCGCGCATGCAAGCCGCCTGGCGCGCGATCGGCACGGGTGACGCGTCGCTTTGATCACGCGCGGCCCGATTCGGGCATTGGGGCGGCTGTTGACCGCCTGACTTGTCAATCCGCTATCCTTGCGGGGTGTCCAACCACCGCACGCAGTGCCACATTTCGCCGTGTCAGACCCCAACCCCACGCGCCCCGATCGGGAAGATAACCGCACTTTTTTACAGAAAATTGCCGAGTTCATCCACCCCGGCCCCGACTCCACCGACGAGTTGCTTGACACCCTGGTAGAAGCCGAGCACAACCAGCTCATTGGTGCCGATTCACGCAAGATGCTTGAAGGCGTGATCCGCATGGCCGAGATGAGCGCCGGTGACGTGATGGTGCCCAGCACGCGCATGGAGCTGGTCAACATTGAAGACCCCTATGACACCCTGATGCATGGTGTGATTGACACCGCGCACTCGCGTTTTCCGGTGTATGAGGGGGAGCGCGAAAACATCATTGGCATTTTGATGGCCAAAGATCTGCTCAAACTGCAACGTGCCCCGGAACTCAACATCCGCGCCCTGCTGCGACCTGCGGTGTTTGTACCTGAAAGCAAGGGTTTGAACGATCTGCTGCGCGATTTTCAAAGCAACCACAACCACCTGGCGATTGTCATTGACGAGTTTGGCCGTGTGGCAGGGCTGGTGACGATTGAAGACGTGCTGGAAGAAATTGTGGGCGAGATCGAAGATGAATTTGACATTGCCGAAGATGACGGCGACATCTTTGGCCTGGCCGA
>JBGSRY010000293.1:0-3786 GCA_041737325.1 Rhodoferax sp.
CGCCCAGGAACAACCTGCGGTGGATGCTATCTTTTTTTGCAACGATGACCTGGCGCAGGGGGCGCTGCTGGCGGCCACCCGACTGGGCATTCAAGTGCCCGGGCGCATCGCCATTGCCGGCTTCAATGACCTGACCGGCAGCGACCAGATGGTGCCGCCATTGACCACCGTGCGCACCCCACGCTCAGAAATTGGCAGCGCTGCAGCGGGCATGTTGCTGGCGCTGATCAAGGGCCAGGCGGTCGAGCCGCGCAGTGTCGATTTAGGCTACGCGCTCCAGGTGCGGCAGAGCACCTGAGCGTCCGCCGGGCTGGTTGGAGTCAGTTGAGCATCATGCTCAATTTGCGCCGATAAGTGGAAACCAGCGCGGCCTGCGGGTCCTCGGCTACGGCGGTCTTGCCCAGCACCTCGATGCCGCCTGCGGTTTGGCCCGGTGCGGCGGCTGTGGCCTTGGGTTTGGGCGGGGTCAGCAGCTCCAGAATGGCCACCATGGCTTTGCGCGGGGCCTCGTTACCCCACTTTTTGTCGCGCATGATGATTTCCAGCAACTCGTCCATGGCGGCAGTCCATTCCCCCACGGCCATCAGCAGCCGGGCTTTGGCAAAACGCACGTCAAAGTCGCGCTTGTTCTCTGCAATTTTTGCATCAAATTGCTCTATAGCCCATTTGGAATAAGGGCTTGTAGCACTGAATTTAATAGCATCCAGCCACTGCGCCAAGGCCTCAAACCGCAACTGGCGTGGAATCTCGGTCAGCTTGCTGGCCAAGGCGGCCTCGGCTTCTTCAAGACCACCGAGTTCGATCAGCAGGCGGGTGTAGTCAAAGCGCGTGTCGTCGTTGCCGGGGTCTGCGGCCAACGCATCGCCCAACTTCTCCAGCGCGGCGTGCTTGTCACCACTGGCCAGCAGGGCTTGCGCCTCGTCGCTTTCGGCCTCTGCGATCAATTCGCCGTCGCTGGGCAGGTGCTTGTCCAAAAACGCCTTGACCTGGCCCACCGTCTGCGCGCCCATGAAGCCATCCACCGGCTTGCCACCCAGCATCAAAATGCAGGTGGGGATGCTACGGATGCCAAACGCCTGCGCCAGTTGTTGCTCGTCGTCCGAGTTGATCTTGACCAACGTGAAGCGCCCGGCGTAATCCAGTTCCAGTTGCTCCAGGATCGGCCCGAGCGACTTGCACGGCCCGCACCAAGGGGCCCAGAAGTCGATCAGGATCGGCTGCGTCATGGACGCGGCAATCACGTCGGTTTCAAAATTTTGCAATGTCACTTCAATCATGAGGGTCTCTCGGTTCGCAGGGGGGCAGGCAGATGGTGCATTCAAACGTAAAATTTGGCAATGAACTCAATACAAATTGGCGTACTCATGGGCTCCAGTTCCGACTGGGACACCATGCAGCACGCAGTGCATATTCTCCAACAGTTCGGAATCACCCACGAGTCGCGCGTGGTGTCGGCCCACCGCATGCCCGATGACGCGTTTGCCTACGCCGAAAGTGCCGTTGGCCGTGGCCTGAAAGCCATCATCGCCGGGGCCGGTGGTGCCGCGCATCTGGCCGGCATTCTGGCCGCCAAGACCACCGTGCCGGTGTTGGGCGTACCCGTGGCCAGCAAGCATTTGAACGGGGTTGACTCGTTGTACAGCATTGTCCAGATGCCCAAGGGCATTCCGGTGGCCACCTTTGCCATCGGTGCCGCCGGGGCGGCCAATGCGGCGCTGTTTGCCGTGGCCATGCTGGCCAACACCGACATCGTGCTGCGCGCCCGGCTGGAAGACTTTCGCGCCGCCCAGACGCAAGCCGCGCGCGAGCAGACCTTGCCGCCCGTACTGTAAATGCGCTCACCCTGCCAACGGGTGTCACATGCTTCATGATTCTGCCTCAAGACGATACAAATTCAATAGCTAGTGGCGCAGCTGCCATAAGGGCTGGACAGCTTTTAGGCCTACCAACCGAGACGGTCTATGGGCTTGCCGCCGACGCAGACAACGACGCGGCTGTGGCCCAAATCTTTCAAGCCAAAGGCCGCCCAGCCGACCATCCGTTGATCGTGCTCGTGGCAGGGCGTGATGCCGTGTTGCACTACGCATCAGACATCCCTGACTTTGCTGCCGCACTGATGGCCGCGTTCTGGCCTGGCCCGCTGACGCTGATCTTGCCGCGCCGCCCAGAAGTGGCCAACGCCGCTGCGGGTGGTCATGACACGATTGGCTTGCGCAGCCCGGCGCACCCGGTGGCCCAGGCGCTGCTGAGCACCTTGAACAAGGGGAACCATGGGGGGCAGATTCCGCTGTCGGACTCGGCTTGTTCCCCTTGTTTTGGCTTGGCAGCGCCCAGTGCCAACCAGTTTGGCCGTGTCAGCCCCACCACGGCGGCGCATGTGCATGGCGAGTTTGGTGCTGATTTGCTGATTTTGGATGGTGGCGCGTGCCGTGTTGGCATCGAGTCCACCATCATCGACTGCAGCCGGGGTGTGCCCATACAGCTGCGCCCCGGAGCCATTACCCCGGCGCACATCCAGGCTGCGTGTGGCTTCAAGGTGCTCTTGAAACAAGAGCAATCTGCGCTGACTGCACCAGCGCCCAAGGCCTCTGGCACCCTGGAGTCGCATTACGCACCCAAGGCCCGGGTGCGGCTGATGCAGACCCAAGAGTTGCAGACGGCGTTGACGTTGCTGGCCACGTCGGCAGGCGTTTCAGAAGCCAGGCCCAGCATTGGGCTTTACAGCCGCCGCCAGCCAGCTGCCGCAAACCCGCATGTGCTGTACCGCCCCATGCCTTTGGATGCGGCCAGCACCGCACAGCAACTGTTTGCAGTTTTGCGCGAATTCGACCAGCAGGCGGTCAAGTTGATCTGGGTTGAAACCCCACCAGATGATTCAGCCTGGGACGGTGTGCGTGACCGCTTGCAGCGGGCGGCATCCTGAACAGCATTTTTTGCAAGTTTTTCTTCACCGATAGCGCAACTTCATCACCAAAATGGCACTGGCCAGCGCCAGCGTGATGACGTTGGCGATGACGATGGGCCAGGCTTGCAGCAGCAGGCCATACACCAACCACAGCGCTACGCCCACGGTGAAAACACTGTACATGCCAAGCGAAATACCGCGCACATCTTTGGTCTGGAAGGTGTGCAGGGCTTGGGGTAAAAAGCTGGCGGTGGTCAGGATGGCGGCCAGGGTGCCGATCAGGTCAATCAGGGTCATGGGGCCAGATTGTCCTGCACGACCCAGTCAATCAGCGCATCCAGCGCGGGGCGAACCGCACCCGCATTGGGGTGATTGACGATCGCCACCAGTACATAGTGGTGGCCACTGCGGGCATGCACATAGCCGGCCAGGGCCATGACCTCGCGCAGGCTGCCGGTTTTGAGGTGCGCGCTGCCTTTGGCTGCCAGGCTGCGTTTGAGGGTTCCGTCCACGCCAACCAGCGGCAGCGACGACATCAGCTCTGACATGTAGGGCGAGGCGTAGGCGGTTTTCAGCAGCAAGCCCAGTTGCGCGGCGCTGATGCGGGTTTGGCGCGACAGGCCCGAGCCGTTGTCAATGCTGGGCACCGCGTTGTTGCTGATGCGGCGCTGCCACCACTGGTGCACGTTGTCGCGGGCAGATTCCGGGGTGGCTACCGCAGCACGGTCGGGGTTCAGACCCAAGGTCAAAAACAGCTGTTGGGCCATCACGTTGTTGCTGAATTTGTTGATGTCGCGGACCAGTTCCAGCAGCGTCGGCGATACCACTTCAAAGCTGGCGGCACGCTCAGGTGCTGCGCCGTCAACCACGTTGCCATCGAG
>JBGSRY010000302.1:0-2893 GCA_041737325.1 Rhodoferax sp.
TGCCCGCAGCGGCTTGGCGCTGCGGTTCTGGCGGGTTGTCTGGGGCGTGCTGCGCTTGAGTCTGCTGGGCAGTGGCGTGCTGGCCGGTGTGGTGCAAGCCGCCGAGTCAGCCGGTGCGGCGCAAGCCACGTTTACCTGGCGCGACGTGGTGGCCCAGTACCAGTGGCCTTTGACGGCCGCTGGCGTGGCCGTGCTGCTGATTTTGCTCATGGGGGTGCGGCTGTGGTTGACGGGCCAGCACCTCAAGGTCGAACGCAGCCAAGTGTTGCTGCAACAGGCCGCACTGGCCGAGAGCGAATTGCGCTGGAAGCTGGCGGTGCAGGCCTCTGGCGGCGGCTTGTGGGACTGGAATCTGCAAACCGGTGAGCTGTTTCGTTCTGACCAGATGGTGCGCTTGCTGGGTTTCACCCCGGGCGAGCTGGACGACGCACCGGGTGAATGGGAGTCGTTGCTGCACCCTGACGACCACCAGGCCACACTGGCGCTGGTGCAGGACTGCTTGCAGGGGCGCGTGGAAGTCTATGCACACGAGCATCGGGTGCGCTGCAAGGACGGGTACTACAAGTGGTTTTTGGCACGCGGCCAGGTGGTCAGTCGGGACGCGGGCGGTGCACCGCTGCGCATGATTGGCATTGACAGCGACATCACCGAGCGCAAGGCCTCAGAGGCGCAATTGCAGCTGGCGGCCAGCGTGTTCAACTCGTCGCGTGAAGGCATTGTGTTCACCGATGCGCAGCGCAACATCATTGATGTCAATCAAGCCTTCAGCCACATCACCGGTTACAGCCGCGCAGAGACGCTGGGGCAAAACCCGCGTCTGATGAATTCCGGACAGCAGGATGAAGCGTTTTACGCCGCCATGTTTGCCGAGGTGGAGGCCAAAGACCTTTGGTCTGGGGAACTCTGGAACCGGCGCAAAAACGGCGAACTGTATGCCGAAATGCTGACCATCACAGCGGTGCGTGATGCCAGGGGCCAGTTGCTGCACTACGTGGGCATGTTCACTGACATCACGCAGCTCAAGGCGCATCAACAGCAACTGGAACACCTGGCCCATTTTGATGCCTTGACGCACTTGCCCAACCGGGTGTTGCTGGCCGACCGGCTGCAGCAAGCCATGTTGCAATCGCAGCGGCGCGGACAACTGCTGGCGGTGGCTTATCTGGATCTGGATGGTTTCAAAAAAGTCAATGACACCCATGGCCATGATGTGGGTGACCAGCTGCTGATTGCCGTCTCCAGCGCCATGAAACAGGTGCTGCGCGAAGGCGACACCCTGGCACGCATGGGTGGCGATGAATTTGTGGCTGTGTTGACCGACTTTGCCGATGCCAGTGACTGCACTTGCACACTTGAACGCCTGCTGCTGGCGGCAGCACAACCGATGCGTCTGGGCAACCTGGCGCTGCAGGTGTCAGCCAGCCTGGGCGTGGCGTTTTACCCGCAACCCGAGTCGGTTGCCCCTGACCAGCTGATGCGCCAGGCCGACCAGTCGATGTACCAGGCCAAGCTGCTGGGGAAAAACAGCTTGCATGTGTTTGATGCCACCCAAGACCGCCATGCCCGGGGTTTGAACGAGCGCATTGACGACATGGTCAAAGCGCTGGATCGGGATGAATTTGTGTTGTATTACCAACCCAAAGTCAATTTGCGCACCAACCAGGTGGTGGGGGTTGAAGCCCTGATCCGGTGGCAGCATCCGGTCAAAGGGCTGCTGTGCCCGGCCCATTTCTTGCCGCTGATCGAACACCATGGGTTCAGCGTGGTGCTGGGCGACTGGGTGCTGAACACCGCCCTGGCGCAGATGGCGCAGTGGCAAACCCAGGGCCTGTGTCTGCCGGTGAGCGTCAACCTGAGTCCGCGGCAACTGCAGCGCGATGACTTCGTGGCACACCTGCGTGCCACCCTGTCCAGTCACCCGCAAGTTGCCCCCGGGTTGCTGACCCTGGAGGTGCTTGAAACCAGTGTGCTTGATGACCTGCTGCGCACCGGGCAAATTCTGGCCGACAGTGCCCGGCTGGGGGTGGCGTTTGCGCTGGATGATTTTGGTACGGGCTATTCGTCACTGACCTACCTGAAGCACCTGCCGGTCAAACAAATCAAGATTGACCAGAGCTTTGTGCGCGGCATGCTCAGCGATGTGGATGACCTGGCCATTCTGCAAGGTGTGATTTCGTTGACCCGTGCGTTCAAGCGTGAGGTAATCGCTGAAGGGGTTGAGAGTGCCCAGCATGGCGCACGCCTGTTGCAGCTGGGCTGTGAGTTGGCCCAGGGCGATGGCATTGCAAAACCAATGAAAGCCGCAGACGTGCCGCACTGGGTCGCCCACTGGCCGCCTGAACCTGACTGGCTGAAATAAGCTGGCCGCGCCTTTACAAGTCGAAACAAATCAGGCGGTGTGCCTTAAGCCTTGGTTAATCCTGCCCCTCAACAATACACCGGTCGATTCGACAAACCCTCAACCCACTCAGGAATCAACCATGAAAAAACAAGTTTCTACCCTCGCACTGGCCTTGATCGCTACGCTGGCCTTGGTCAACCCGATGCACGCCATGGCCAAAGACGGCGGTGGACATGGTGGCGGCAGCCACGGCAGTGAGTCACATGGCCAGTCGGGTGAAAGCCACGAATCCGGCACCTCCGGGCAACATGACAACCATGCCAACGAAGGGATCAACTACAACACCACTGCGACCACCGCAACGGCAGGCACAGCGCCGATCCTGGCTCCTGTCAATCCGGTTGCCAACACCGCACCCGTCACCACCACAACCACGCCAGGCGCTACAACCGGGCTGTAAAACGGGTACGGCATGCCGGACTGCTGTCACGGGCTGAATCCATCAGCCCAGTTTTTGGCGTTGCCGTTTTACCAATCTTCTTTCACGGCCAG
>JBGSRY010000337.1:0-3374 GCA_041737325.1 Rhodoferax sp.
CTCCAGCAGCCGCGCCAGGCCCGGGCTGAGCAGCCCGGTGGGGATGAATTGAAGTGCTCCGGGCGCTATTGATGTAATAGCTTGCTGCGCAGGTATATCAAGGGCTGAAAGCACATTTTGTGTAGAAATACGGGTCACTTCGGTGGCGCTGCCATGCACCACCACCGCCAGCCCCTGGCGCGCCAGCAACAGCCCCAGCAGGGGAGTCAACACAGGTAATTTGCGTGCTCCGTTGTAGCTGGGCAGCACCACCGTAGGGCAGCCGTGTGTGGCAATGGTGCGCATGCGCTGGCGCGTGGCATCCAGAAACCCGGCCATCTCGTGCGGTGTTTCGCCCTTGATGCGCATGGCAATGCAAAACGCACCCAGCTCGATGTCGGTGACCGCGCCGTCGAGTACCTGGCCAAACAAGTCGGCGGCGTGCTCCCGGCTCAAATGGCGCGCGCCCTGTTTGCCGCGGCCGATGTCTTTGAGGTAGTGACTGATGCTCATGGCGGTCGATTGTCCTTGAGCCTTGATAACTTTGGGTTATAGGCTTATGCCACGCTCGCGGTGGAGGGCAGGGCCGCGCGCACCAGGCGTTGCAACTGCGGCACACACGAACCACATTGCGTGCCACAGTGCAAGGTGGTTTGCAGCGATGCCAGTGCGCTGGTGAAGGTGCGGCATTCGGGCGTGGCGTTCGGGCCGGTGCAGTCGGCCAGATGTGCGGCGATGGCCACGTCGGTCACGTTCAAGCAGGTGCACACCGGCTTGCCGCGCGACACCACCGGCACGGGCGGCGTGGCCCCGGGCATCAACAGGGCGCGGCCATAGACGTGCGCCGGCAGGTGCTCTTTCAGCAGCGGGCTCATCCATTGCTGGGCGCGGGTATCGCCCGCCAGCAGGAAGGCATCCAGTGCGGTTTGGCTGTCCTCTTCCAGCAGGCGGATGCTGCGGCGCTGGCCACGTTTGGGGTCGCGGTAGCGCAGCACCTGGGTGTTGTCAAGACCAAGCTGCGCCTCAATGGCTTGCAGCACCGCATCCGATACGGGTTCGTGGTGGGCGGCACGCAGTTGCAAGCCACTGCGCTCCAGCGTGCCACGGGCCCCGTTGGAAAACGGCACACAGCTGGCAAAGGCAAACTCGCGCATCAGGGCTTGCAGCTTGGATTGCACCGCCAACCGGCTGGTTTCGGGCAACCAGGCCACGGCCAGCAGGTTCCAGGGCAAGTCGGCTTTGAGCAGCTTGACCGCGCTGTGTTTGAACTCCGGCTGTTTCGAGTCCGGGCAAAACACCCCTGCAGTCAAGGCGTTGACCCCAGCCAGGCGTTCACCGCGGGCACTGCAGCCACTTAAAAATTCTTCGCCCCAATGCATCGCCAGAAAGGCCTGGTTGACGGCCACTTCGGCACTGGGCTGCACCGGCAGCACGATCGAGCCTTGCTTGCTGGTGACGTGCACCAGGTCACCAGGGTTCAGCTGTAGCCGGGTCATGTCCTGCTGGTTCAGGCTCAGGGCGGGTTCGCTGACGTGGCCGAACAAACGCCCCAGCGTGCCGGTGCGGCTCATGCCGTGCCACTGGTCGCGCAGGCGGCCGGTGGTGAGTGAAAACGGGTAACGCGCGCTGCGCGGCTCGGCTACGGACTGGTAAGGCGTGGCGACAAAGCGCGCTTTTCCATCTGAAGTGGGGAAAATGCCGTCCTCGTAAAGCCTAGCCTGGCCCTGGGTTTGTCCGGTTTTGAGCGGCCATTGTTGCGGTGCGGCTTCGAGCAGGGCGTAGCTCAGACCGGTGATGTCCAGGTCGCGGCCACGGGTGGCTTCGCGGTGTTCGTTCCAGATGGATTGCGGGCTGGTGTAGGGGAACAGCGTGGTGTTGAAAAAACCTGAAGTCGCCGCTGTAGGGTCGACTTCAGTCGACCATGGCGGACTGCAGTCCGCCCTACGTGCCATGCGAATTCCATGCGCTGGCTGTTCTTTCAGCAGCAGCTCCAGCCGCTGGGCAAAGTCGGTGGCGATTTGCCAGTCGTGGCGGGACTCGCCCGCCGGGCTGACGGCAGCGCGCACGCGGCTGATGCGGCGCTCTGAGTTGGTCACCGTGCCTTCTTTTTCACCCCAGGTGGTGGCGGGCAACAGCAGGTCGGCAAAGGCAGCGGTGGCGGTGTTTGCAAAAGCCTCTTGCAGCACCACAAAGTCGGCCCGTTGCAAGGCCCGGCGCACGGTGGCCTGGTCTGGCAGGCTTTGCTCCGGGTTGGTGCAGGCAATCCACAGCGCTTTGACTTCGCCGTCGGCAGCGGCCTGGAACAGCTCAACAGCGGTTTTGCCGGGCCGGGACGGCACGTCTGACACCCCCCACAACGCAGCCACTTCGGCGCGGTGCGCCGGGTTGTTCAAGTCGCGGTGGCCTGAGAGTAAGTTGGCCATGCCGCCGACTTCGCGCCCGCCCATGGCGTTGGGCTGGCCGGTGAGCGAAAACGGTCCGGCCCCCGGCTTGCCAATGTGCCCGGTGGCCAGGTGCAGGTTGATCAGCGCGGTGTTTTTGGCCGTGCCGCTGCTGGACTGGTTCAAACCCTGGCAATACAGACTCAAGGTGGGGGATGTACCTGCAAACAGCCTGGCAGCTTGCAGCAGCGCCGCTTTGCTGATGCCACACACAGCGGCCACAGCGTCTGGCGTGCAGTCGCGCACGGTGGCCTTCAACGCCTCAAAACCGCTGGTATGGGCGGCGATGAAAGCCTGATCGACCCAGCCCTCCCACAGCATGACGTGCAACATGCCGTTGAACAGCAGCACATCGGTGCCGGGCAAGAGTGGCAGATAAAGATCGGCCACGTCGGCGGTGTCGGTGCGCCGCGGGTCGGCCACGATGAGTTTCAGGTCCGGGTTGTGGCGGCGCGCGTCTTCAATGCGCCGGAACAAAATGGGGTGCGCATAAGCGGTGTTGGAGCCCACGATGAAGATCGTGCCGGCATGGCTGACATCGTCATAGCAAGTGGGGGGGGCATCTGCGCCCAGGCTTTGCTTGTAGCCCGCTACGGCGCTGCTCATGCACAGGCGCGAATTGGAGTCAACGTTGTTGGTACCGATCAAGCCCTTGGCGAGCTTGTTGAAGACGTAATAGTCTTCTGTGAGCAACTGGCCCGAGATGTAAAACCCCACCGCATCCGGCCCGTGCTGGGCGATGGTGCTGGCAAACCGCTGCGCGGCCAGGTCCAGCGCGTTGTCCCAGCCGATGGCTTGGGTCGGGCCGCCGCGCTGCAGGCGTTGCAGCGGTTGCAGCAGGCGCGCTTGTGTGGCAATCGTCGCGCTGGCGGTGAGGTGCAGGGTGGAACCCTTGCTGCACAAGCGCCCGAAGTTGGCCGGGTGATCGGGGTCACCGCGCACGCCGGTGATCTG
>JBGSRY010000403.1:0-3843 GCA_041737325.1 Rhodoferax sp.
GCGTTTTTGCGTGTCATTGAAATAGCGTACATAACTGCGCCCCACCGCCTGCATCATTTTGGGCAAACCGTCCGCCGTTTGCGGTGTAGCCAGCAGGTGAAAGTGGTTGCTCATGAGCACATAGGCGTGCAGCGCCACGTCAAATTTTTTGGCGTTTTCCTCTAACAAATCCAGCAACATGCGGTGATCAGCCAGCGTGGCAAAAATGGCTTGGCGGTTGTTGCCACGCTGGATCACGTGGTGCGGATAACCCGGCAGGGTCAAACGAGGCAGGCGGGCCATGGCAGGAAAATAATGGGCATCTGACCCCGGTTAATTAGGGGCTTTGGCAACCCGGACTTTGCCACTGGTGGTGATCAAAATGACTTTATCGCCGGGGACCAGTACTTCCCCACCTTTGGCCTGCACCACCGCACGCCGCTCGCCGCCTTTGAGTTGAATCAGCAACTCGGTGGCCTCCTCCCGCGTGGCAAAACGCTCGATGGTGTTGCCCGCTACCGCCCCAGCCACACCAACCAGCACGCCGATCACATTGCTCTCGGCGCTTGAGCCGCCGCGCGTGGCACCGGCCACGGCACCGGTGACACCGCCTACAGCGGCACCGATACCGCTTTGGCTACCGTCCACCACGACGTTGCGCACTGTGAGCACCACGCCATCCTCGACCTGCGACAGGCGCTGTGCATCACCGCGCTGGATCACGTCGGGACTGCTGGAGGCGCACGCACCCAGGGTCAAAACCAAGCTCGCCGACACCACGGTAGATAAAAGTGAACGCATTGCAACTCCTTGAAAAAAATGAACCAACATGCAGCTTGGAATGTCCGCACGGCAAAAAATTCCGTTACCACATCACCCACCGTCCGTTGCACGCCAATGCACCGCTGAATTCTTTTGAATACAACAGATCACGGTCACACGGATGCCGCTGCATCTGCGGCTGAAGCATTGTCCGGCAGACTTGTAAAGCGGGTGTGAAGCAGGTCACTGAGACCAAATTCAGCCAGCAAAGCACGCAGGCGCTGGGCGGCAGCGCGTTTTTTTTGCCCGCTGTAGCGGGCAATGATGAGTTCATTTTTCATACTGTGCTCCCAGCCCACCAGCTCGGTGACCGTCACCTGGTAGCCACAGGCTTCCAGGTACAGACAGCGCAGCACGTTGGTGATCTGGCTGCCCAGTTCGCGCGTGTGCATCGGGTGTCGCCACAATTCTGATAGCGGTGTACGTTGCAACGACAGGGCTTTGTGCTGATTCAGCACCCTGGCCACTTCAGCCTGGCAACACGGCACCAACACCATGAAACGGGCGCGCTTTTGCAGGCCAAAGGCAATTGCATCGTCGGTGGCAGTGTCGCAGGCATGCAGCGCGGTGACCACGTCGATGCACTCGGGTAACTGGTCGGACTGAGCCGATTCGGCCACCGTGAGGTTCAGGAACGACATGCGCCCAAACCCCAGTCTTTGAGCCAGCTCACGTGACTTTTCTACCAGCTCGGGGCGGGTTTCGATGCCGTAGATGTGACCGCTGGTGAGTGACTTGAAAAACAGGTCATACAAAATGAAGCCCAGGTAAGACTTGCCTGCACCATGGTCGGCCAGGGTGATGCAGGTTGCAGGCTGCTGCGCCAGCTCAAGCAGCAGCTTTTCGATGAACTGGTACAGGTGATACACCTGCTTGAGTTTGCGGCGTGAGTCTTGGTTGAGTTTGCCCTCGCGGGTCAGGATGTGCAGTTCTTTGAGTAATTCAAGCGACTGCCCGGGGCGAATGTCGTTGGCCAGTGCGGCCGCTGGATCGGCCACGGCAGTGCTGGCGTGGCGAGGTAGATTGCGTTTTGTCATGGGGTGATGATGCCATGCAGCTGGCGTGGCCACGCGCTACGCGTCTGGCAGTGTGGGCCCTACCTGTAACGCCGCCCAGCCCTGCGCCCCGAGGCGCTCCATGGTGTGCATGTTGACTTCAAAAATCGATTCCGGGTTGGGAAAAGCCGCCACCGCCCGGTCAATGCTGGCTTCGCGCAGCAGGTGCAGCGTGGGATAAGGCGCGCGGTTGGTGAAGTTGGTGATGTCATCTTCAGCCGTACCCGCGAACTGGTAGCGCGGGTGCAGCGAGGCAATTTGCAATACCCCGTCGAGCTTGAGCCGGACCAGCGCCCGGTCGGCCTGGGCCAGAAAGTCGTTGAAATCAAGAAACTCTTGCAGGCCATCTGGTGCTATTAAAAGTGTAGTATCCCGCTCTTTATTATCAAGGGCTACAAGCTGATTTAGCTCAAATATTAAATCTTCTAGTAGCGCTGCTGCATCGGTGGCGTGGCTGACAGCGTAATGCACCTGGCCTTTGACGTGCACGCTTTTGGCGAAGGGACACAGGTTCAGGCCAATCACGGCGCGTTCCAGCCAGGCTTGGGTGTCCATGATGGCGGTGTCGGCAGGTGTCATGTGTACTTGGCTCCAGAAAAAAAATTCAGACCCACAGCCGCAAACCCGTCAAGCGCTCGTGCTCGCGCACGGCAAAGCGGTCGGTCATGCCGGCAATGTAATCGGCCACCGTGCGGGCGGTCAACGCAGCCAAGTTGGTGGCATCGGTCTGGTCAACCCGGCGCTGGTAGCGTGCGGGCATTTCATGCGGCGCACTGAAATAGGCGTTGAACAAATCAGCCACCACTTGCCGCGCATGGCCGGTGGTTTGCAGCACTTGCGGATGGCGGTAGAGCTGGGTCAATAAAAAGGCTTTCAGCGCCTTGGATTGAGCGCGCATGGCGGGTCCAAATTGCACCAAGGGCGGCAACAAGCGTACGGCATCCACACGGATGGGCTGGGCCGCATGCAGCGCCGCCTGGGTGGCGGCAATCACGTCGTAGACCTGGGCACTGAGCATGCGGCGAATGGTTTCATACAGCAGGCGATGCCCCTGGGCAGCCTCTTGCAGCTGAGGGAATTCGGTCAGGGTTTGCCGCCTGAAATCATCAAACAGGGGCACTTCCTGCAGCTGGTTCAGGGTAATCAGGCCAGAGCGCACACTGTCGTCGATGTCGTGGGCGTTGTAGGCAATTTCATCAGCCAGGTTGCACAACTGCGCTTCCAGACTGGGCTGGGTGTGGGTCAAAAAGCGCTGCGCCACGCCGCCAGGTTCGCTCATTTCAATCACTTGTGCGTTGGCTTGTGAGCAATGTTTGAGGATGCCCTCGCGGGTCTCGAACGTCAGGTTCAGGCCATCAAACTCAGGGTAACGCTCTTCCAGCTGATCCACCACGCGCAGGCTTTGCAGGTTGTGTTCAAAACCACCAAAGGCCGCCATGCAGTCATTGAGTGCGTCTTGGCCGGCGTGGCCAAACGGCGTGTGGCCCAAGTCATGCGCCAGCGCAATGGCTTCAACCAAGTCTTCATTGAGGCCCAGCGCACGCGCAATCGAGCGCCCGAGTTGCGCGACTTCAATCGAATGCGTCATGCGGGTGCGAAACAGGTCGCCTTCGTGGTTCAAAAACACCTGCGTTTTGTAGACAAAGCGCCGAAAGGCGGTGCTGTGCACAATGCGGTCGCGGTCGCGTTGGTACGCGTTACGGGTTGGCACGGGAGCTTGGGGGTAACGCCGTCCACGGGTCTGCGCCGGATCACAGGCGTATGCTGCCAAAAACATATTTATATAAGAAATAAGGCTCTAGACCTTATAAAATAAGGGTAAGCAGCTATAGTTTTAGTAATTTTTCGCTACAGCACAGATCAATCACCTGGCGCACCATCGGCTCTGGCGCACTGCGCACAATGGCGCGGCCAGGGCCGTCAATCAAAACAAACTTGATATCGCCGGACTCAGACTTTTTGTCCACGCGCATCAGTTCCAGGTAGC
>JBGSRY010000413.1:0-3031 GCA_041737325.1 Rhodoferax sp.
CGCCGAAAGCGTGCCGGCAACGCCCCAGGGCGGGTGGCATACAACATGGGATGAGGACTTCGCAATGCAGGCAAAATTGACTCCTTTTCAACATGCAAGCTTTGAGGATAACCAGAATATGACCGGCAGCGCCAGCACCACCACTTTTCACGTCCTGATTGAGCCCAGCGGGCGGGAATTCGAGGTGCACCCTGGTGAAACGCTGCTGATGGCGGGCATAGCCCACGGCGTTGCCATGCCCTACGGCTGCAAAGACGGAGCCTGTGGCTCGTGCAAATGCAAAATGCGCAGTGGCAGCGTCACGCACGGGCCCCACCTGGACAAGGCCTTGAGTGACCAGGAAGCCGCTGAAGGCTTTGTGCTGACGTGCTGTGCCAGCGCCCAGAGCGACGTGGTGCTGGAATCGCGCCAGGTCACCGCTGCAGATGCTTTTGCGATCAAAAAATTACCCACCCGCGTGACCTCGCTGAGCCAGGTCTCTGACGACGTGATGCTGATCAAACTGCAAATGCCAGCCAGCGATGTGTTGGGCTACCACCCCGGCCAATACATTGACTTTTTGCTGCGCGACGGCGTGCGCCGCAGCTACTCCATGGCCAATGCCCCCCACCTGATGCACGAGGGGCTGGAGCTGCACATTCGCCACATGCCCGGCGGCCTGTTCACTGACCAGGTGTTTGGCAGCATGAAGCCGCGCGACATCTTGCGCATTGAAGGCCCTTTTGGTAGTTTTTACCTGCGTGAAGACAGCCCCAAACCGATCATTTTGTTGGCATCGGGCACCGGGTTTGCCCCCATCAAAGCGCTCATCGAGCACATGCAATTTGTCGGCATCCAGCGCCCAGCCACCTTGTATTGGGGCGGGCGCAGACCGTCTGACTTGTACTTGAACGACTGGGTACAAGCGCAGCTTCCCCTGCTACCCAACCTGCGCTATGTGCCGGTGGTGTCAGATGCCTTGCCCACCGATGGCTGGAGCGGACGCACCGGTTTTGTACACCGGGCGGTGCTGGACGATGTGCCCGACCTGTCGGGACACCAGGTCTATGCCTGTGGCGCACCGATTGTGGTGGAGTCGGCGCAGCGCGACTACCTGGCCGCGGGTTTGCCACCGGACGAGTTTTACGCCGACGCATTCACCTCGGCTGCTGACCAATAAGTTTGCACACCAACAGCAGCAACGCTGCGCCTGATGTGCCCTATGGGTTGATCTTCAGTCGGTCTTGGCCCCGGCCTCGAACCAGGTTTTGATCACCAGGCGCTCGGCCTCTGAGATGCCGGTGGCGTTGTTCATGGGCATGATTTTGGTCACCACTGCTTGCTGGTAAATGGCTTGTGCGTGCAGCCTGACGTTGGCAGCCGAGTCCAGCCGCACATTCTTCATTTGCACCTGCGCGCCGTGGCACAGATAGCAGCGCTGGGCCAGGATGGGCTGTAGCGTTGCATAGCCAATTTGGCCTCCAGCCCTTGTATTACCTGCGTCAGCAGCTACTGAATTTGTAGTGTTTTGAGACACATCCGGTTGCGGAGCCAGCCAGATCACCAGCGCCAGAATCAACACCACACCCACGCCCGCATAGGGCAGCGGGTTGGCATGGCGGCCCAGCTTGAAGCCATGGCGCAGCACAAAAAACTGGCGGATGGCCGCACCAGCGCTCATCATCAGCACCAGAATCAGCCAGTTGTGCGGGTGTGTGTAGGTAAAGCTGTAGTGCCCACTGAGCATGGCAAACAGCACCGGCAGGGTGAAGTAGGTGTTGTGCACGCTGCGTTGCTTGCCGCGAATGCCGTAGATGGGGTCGACCGGCTGCCCGGCTTTGATGGCCGCCACCACTTTGCGCTGCCCCGGAATGATCCAGTGCGCCACGTTGGCGCTCATGCTGGTGGCCAGAATCGCGCCCAACAGCAAAAAAGCGGCGCGCCCGGCAAACCAATGGCAGGCCAACCAACTGGCCACGCACACCAGCCCAAACACCAGTGCACCCACGATGGCCTCGCCGTTTTTGCGCTGGCCAAACTGGCGGCAAACCAGGTCGTAGAGCAACCAGAACAGCACCAAAAAAAGAACCGCCACCGTACCGGCCTGCCACGGCAGCCAATCCATTTTCGACTTGTCGATCAGGTACGTGTCAGCGCGCCACAGGTAGGACACGGCGAACAAACCGAAACCAGTCAACCAGGCGCTGTAGCTTTCCCAATAAAACCAGTGCAGATGCGCTGGCAACTGCGGCGGCCGCACCGCGAACTTCACCGGGTGATAGAAACCGCCACCGTGCACTGCCCACAACTCGCCACTCACCCCCTGTTTTTTCAGGTCGTCGTCTTCAGGTGGGGTCAGGCTGTTGTCCAGAAACACAAAGTAAAACGACGCACCAATCCACGCAATGGCGGTGATCACATGCGCCCAGCGCAGCAGCAGGTTGAACCAATCCAGCACATAGCTTTCCATCATGTCGTCCTTTGAGAAATCACATGCAAAAGTTGTGCCGCAATGGCCACAGCAATCACTTCGGGTGCTTTGCCGGTGATGCCGGGCACGCCCATGGGGCAGGTCACTTGCGCCAGCTCTGCCGCGCTGAAGCCACGCGCTTGCAAACGTTGACCAAAGCGTGCCCATTTGGTGCGGCTGCCCAGCAGCCCGATGAAAGGCAGATCAGCGTGCGCACGTTGCCGCGCCAGACAGGCCGCCACCAGCTCCAGGTCTTCGGCGTGGCTGAAGCTCATCACCAGCGCCAAAGACCCCGGCCGCAAGCCCGCCACTGCCGCCTGCACCGGCTCGGAGTGTTCAACACTAACGTTGTCTGGCAAGGCTGCCGCAAACACCGCGTCACGGCTGTCTACCCAATGCACTTCCAGCGCCAGTCTGGACAACACCTGCACCAACGCCTGCCCGACATGACCGGCCCCAAACAGTGTCACCTGCGGCCAGGCTTGCCGCTGCCGGGCAAAATGCAGCTGCAGCCGTGACAAGTCTGCGGCGCTGACGCGTTCAAACTGCAGCTGCACCTCGCCACCACAGCATTGCCCCAGC
>JBGSRY010000421.1:0-2811 GCA_041737325.1 Rhodoferax sp.
AAGATATCCCTGCCCGACGATCTGCTTCGCCGCACTCAGTATGCCAGTATTCCTGGTGCCGTCGCCTTCTTTTACTATAGCGGTTCGCTGGTGGTGGTTCTGCTGGGCGTGGCCGTGCTCACCGCCGTATTGCTTGGCTCCGAGCGGTTTATCCTACGCTTGACGCAGAACCCGTATCTGACCGGCTTCTGGAGCATGACACTGGCACAGACGGTCGCCAGTTTCGGGCTCGGCTTGATCCAGACGGCCACTTTTTACCTTGTTTGTGTCACCTTTATGATTCTTGTTTGGCTACTCCAAGGTAGGCAAGGTCTGAGCCGCGTCAAATATCTCTGATATGTGCCTATTACGCAAAAAAATATGTTGGTTGGTCGCCAGTCCGCTGACTATTCGTTTTTTTCTTAAGGGTCACATCGCCATGCTAGGTCGCGAGGTTGAGCTCACTGTGATCACCAACGCCGATGATCCGACCTTCCTGAAGGACATTGAAGGCAACGTCAAGGTCATCTCGCTGGGCATCGAACGCAAAGTTTCCCCGTTGAAAGATTTGAAGACGCTCGTTCAGTTGTTCTTCATCTTTCGCCGCGAACGCTACGACCTGATCCACTCGCTCTCGCCTAAGACCGGTTTGTTGGGCATGATTGCCGCTTGGCTGGCCCGTACGCCTCTGCGGGTACACACCTTTCAGGGCGAAGTCTGGCTCACACGAACCGGCCTGTGGCGTGTCCTCCTCAAGACACTCGACACCATAATGGCATACTGCGCCAACCACCTGCTGGTGGTGAGCCGCTCGGAAGAAGATTTTTTAATCTGCCAAGGTGTCGTCGATGCCGGTCGGTTGACGATGCTGGCCAACGGTTCGATCTGTGGCGTGGATATTACCCGCTTCCGCCCGGATTTGGACGCACGCGCGCAAGTGCGCACGGAGCTAGGCATTGTCGGCTCGGATCGGGTAATTCTGTACGTCGGACGGTTTAATGTCGACAAGGGTTTGCTGGACCTGGCACAGGCATTCGTTCGCATCAGCGCCGCCTATCCCAACACCCATCTGCTGTTGGTGGGGCCAGATGAAGAAAACATTCGCCCGAAGATCGAGGAAATTTGTGGCGCTGCAGTTTACAGTCTTCACTTCGTCGACTATACGGCTCACCCCGAGCATTACATGGCAGCCTCTGATTTGCTATGTCTGCCTAGCTACCGTGAGGGTTTTGGCATGGTTTTGGTGGAAGCCGCAGCTACGGGGCTGCCCACCATCGGCTCGCGCATCTACGGCATCAGCGACGCAATGGTCGATGGACAAACCGGATTGTTGTTCGATCTCGCGAATGTGGATGATTTGACTGCCAAACTGCTATGTCTGCTTGAGGATCCGGCATTGGCGCGCCGCTTTGGTGATGCTGGTCAAACGCGCGCACGTAGGGATTTTGATAGTCGTATGGTTTCGTCGGCTTTGCTAGAGTATTACCAAGCACTTTTTTGCACTAAGGAAAGCAAGTAATGATGAAGCGAAGCTTTGATCTCTTTCTATGTTTTGCTATGAGTATATTTATGTTCATTCCTTGCTTACTGGTTTGGCTTGCGGTTCGACTGTCCTCACCCGGTCCTTCGCTTTATTGGAGTAAGCGTGTCGGACTGAATAACGTCATTTTCAAAATGCCCAAGTTCCGCAGTATGCAAACCGGCACGCCGGCCGTGGCGACGCATTTGCTAAGTAACCCGGATACCTATTTAACCCCTATAGGCAGTTTCATCAGAAAAACCAGTCTGGATGAATTGCCCCAGCTGTGGAGCATCTTGAAAGGCGACATGAGCTTTGTCGGGCCGCGCCCGGCCTTGTTTAACCAGCAAGATTTGATTGAGCTGCGCACCCAAGCGGGGGTGCATCAGCTTACACCAGGGTTAACCGGCTGGGCCCAAGTGAATGGTCGCGATGAGCTGCCTATTCCCGACAAGGTCAAGCTGGATTCAGACTACCTGCACCGCCAGTCGCTGTGGTTTGACCTGCGCATTTTGTGGCTGACCTTCGTCAAGGTGTTGCGCCGCGATGGGGTGTCACATTAAAGGGGACGCTACCCTTTTCACTTCTCGTGTCCTTCTTTGATATGGCATAATATGTATTTGCCACATACATATCGAGGGTTCTATGCCACAACTTCACTGTTATGTTCCTGAAAGCGTTGCCCGGCAAGTGCAGCAGCAGGCGGCGCAATTGGGTTTGAGCTTGTCAGCCTACTTGGCTGAATTGGTCAAACGCGATGTCAGCGCTGGGTGGCCTGAGGGTTTTGAGTCGGCATTATTTGGGGCCGGTGTTGATGGCTCGCCCTTGGTGCTTGAGTCGGCCGGCCCTGCCCAAGAGCGACTGGCGTTGTTATGAAATTTCTGCTTGACAGCAACACTTGCATTCAATTTCTAAATAACACTCACGCGGGTGTCAAACGCCAATTGTTAGCGCACCATCCGTCTGATTTGGCGCTGTGCAGCGTCGTTAAGGCTGAGTTGCTTTACGGTGCCTACCACAGTGCGCGCGTGGCGGGCAACCTGCAACGCTTGCAAACTTTTTTTACACCCATGCGCTGTTTGCCTTTTGATGACGCATGCGTTCATACCTATGGTCAGTTGCGCGCTGCGCTGGCCGACAGTGGTTTGGTCATTGGAGCCAACGATATGCTGATTGCGGCGGTCGGTCTTACGCACAAACTGACAGTAGTAACGCATAACACCCGCGAATTTGCCAGGGTTAACGGCTTGGCGTTGGCGGATTGGGAGATTTAAAAAAAGGGACGTTACCCTTTTTTAGTGGTGGTGTGTCAT
>JBGSRY010000430.1:0-2927 GCA_041737325.1 Rhodoferax sp.
CCCATCACCGGGGGTGATGGCAACCGGGAGTTTTTTATTTGTGCGCAAAGAGCCCATGTTATTGCTTGAGAGCGCGTAGATAAAATATATGTTTGTATATAAAATTCAACATTGCAGCCGAAAATAGCGCGGTATCCGCACCGCCAAGACAGACATTGAACTGGTTCGCCAACGGCTGAAAGCCGCTCAACAACATTACGAGGTGCACTATGCAAAAAGCAGTCAAAACGCACACTGACGGCACAGAATTCGAGCGCAGCAGCGGCAATGTGTTTGCCGACTTGGGTCTGGCCCAGCCGGAAGAGCTCAAGACCAAGTTGATTTTGGCCATGCGTTTGAACGAACGCATCAAGGCGCTGCATTTGAAGCAATCAGAAATTGGTGTACGGCTGGGGTTGGCACAACCGAATGTTTCAGCGCTGCTGAACTATCGGTTGGGCAATTTTTCATCAGAAAAACTGCTGGAATTTTTCAATGCGTTGGGTTATGACGTTGATTTTTTAATTCGCCCAGCGGTCAGATCGCAACGTGGTACCACACAGGTGTTGATGGCGGCTTGAGCCCAAGAAAAAAGACGACTTGCGCAATGGCAATTGCAGCAACAGGCCGATTTAGTCAATAAAGTTCACCCTCTTCATGCAACGCATTTTCATCAGCAGTGTCCAAAAAGAGTTTGCCGCAGAACGCACCGCGTTGGCTGACTACCTGCGTACCGACCCACTGCTGCGGCGTTTTTTTGAGCCATTTTTGTTTGAAGAGTTGCCCGCCCTTGACCAGCAAGCCAGCACCGCTTACCTTGCACAGGTAGCCAGTTGCGATATTTATCTGGGCCTGTTTGGCGACGGCTATGGCTTTGAAGATGCCCAAGGCGTTTCCCCTACCGAGCACGAATTCAACCGCGCCACCCATCTACACAAAGCCCGGCTGATCTACGTGAAAGGCGAAACCGACCAAGCCAAACACCCCAAAATGCAAGCGCTGATTCAGCATGCCAGCAGCCAGGTGGTACGTCGGCGCTTCCAAACCAGCGCCGACCTGCACCCCGCTGTGTATGCCTCGTTAGTGGACTACCTGCAAGCGCATGAACTGCTGCGCTTTACCCCGTTTGATGCCAGCGCTTGCCGTGATGCCACACAGGCTGACCTGTCCACCGAGAAAATACAGAGCTTTTTGCGCACTGCACGCAGCGCGCGCAACTTCCCATTGGCTGAAGATGCAGCGCCCCACACGGTGCTGACGCAACTGCGCCTGCTCAAAAACGATGTCCCCACCCACGCCGCCGTGCTGCTGTTTGGCAAAGAGCCACAGCGCTTTATCTACAACGCAGAGGTCAAGTGCGCCCACTTTCACGGCACACAGCGGCAAAAGCCCATTCCGTTTTACCAAGTCTATAAAGGTACGTTATTTGAGCTGGTTGACCAGGCCTTGAACTTTGTGCTTTCCAAAATCAACCTGGCCGTGGGCACGCGCGCGCTCAGTGCCCAAGCGCCCACCGCCTATGAAATTCCACCCGAAGTGGTGTCTGAGGCCATCGTCAACGCCATCGCCCACCGCGACTACACCAGCACAGCCAGCGTGCAGGTGATGTTGTTTGCTGACCGACTGGAAGTGTGGAACCCCGGCGGTTTACCACCGGGCCTGAGCCTGCAGTCACTGCGCCAGCCGCACGGCTCGTACCCCGCGAACCCCTTAATTGCCGAGCCGCTGTATCTGGCCAAATACATCGAGCGCATGGGCACTGGCACAGGTGACATGATCGAGCGCTGTACTGCGCACGGTTTGCCGGAACCCACTTTTGGTTTGACCGACGGCTTTTTGACCACTATCTGGCGCAAGCCGGGGCTGGCGCTGGCGCATGTGGGAGGGGATACAGAGCAAGTAACAGAGCAAGTAACAGAGCAAGTAAGTCAGCTGGTGAATGCAGTCGTTGGTGAAATGAGCAGGGTTGGCCTGATGGCCGCTGTTGGGTTGAAATCGCGCGTCAATTTTTCCAAAAATTACCTTGAGCCCGCGCTTGCCGCAGGGCTGATTGAGCGGACACTACCGGGCTCGCCCCATAGTCCGACGCAGAAATATCGGCTGACGGCCAAGGGGCAGCAGGTCACGACCAATGGGAACACTGAAATATGAACAAAGCCGCACCTTCAATGAGCCTGGAGTTCAAAAAACTGTTGCGTCAATATGTTGAGGACTTCATCGGCAGAGTCACCTCAGGCAGCACCAGCCAAGCCCCTATCGCTCTTGATCCCGCATTTTCTTTGGCTTGCAAAGCGCTGAACATCTGGTTCAAAACCAGTTTTGGACAAGGCAATCTGGCGGAAATCCCGTGGTTGGCCTGTTTTGCGTTGGGACAAAGCGCGCAGCTGGAAGGTGTGTATCCGGTACTGCTATTCCAGCGCGCCACACAAACGGCTTCGGTGAACTATGGGGTCAGTGCCACAGCCGTAGAAGCTACCGGTGCTTGGCCGCGTGAATGGCCGAGGCACCTCATCACTGGTTTGCCGCAATTCGCACTTAAAAAGAAGCAGTACAAGCAGTCGTTTGTCGCACGGGAGTTTGTTCATCCGACCCTGGCACAGGTGGATGAGATTGCGGCAGCGCTGGCGAAAGTCATTGCTGAATTCATTGACCTGAACGAAGCGCTGGCCAATCGGGTAAAAATTGACTTCACCGCCCTGACTGAGTTCGTCAACAGCGCAAATGATGCCGGGCTCACGTTCTCAGATCAAGCCATTGCCCCGTTGATTTCATCCGTTCTCACCAAACGGTTCTGCATCCTCACCGGCCTGGCTGGTTCCGGCAAAACCAAGCTGGCCGAGGCGTTTGCCATGTGGCTGTGCGCATCGCCAGACCAATACCGCATCGTGGCCGTGGGGGCGGACTGGACCAGCAATGAAAACCTGCTGGGTTATGCCGATGCATTAAAA
>JBGSRY010000474.1:0-4006 GCA_041737325.1 Rhodoferax sp.
CAGAGGTGGGCACGGGCAAGAGTACATTTTTGCGCTGCCTGATGGATGACCTCATTGCGACAGACTGTGCTGTGTCCTTTGTCTTCAATACCTTTTTGCAGGGCCGTGACCTGCTGCTTGCTATCAACCGGGATTTTGGGCTGGCGGCTGGCGCACATCTCTCTGACGACATTGACCGCCTGAACCAGTACCTCATTGAACAAAACACCCAAGGCCGATGCTGTGTGGTGGTGATTGACGACGCGCAAAATCTTGATACGGCAAGCCTCGAACTACTGCGCCTGTTGTCGAATTTGGAGACCCGTCAGAACAAGCTGCTGCAGATTGTGTTGTCTGGTCAGCCTGAGCTGCTGGCGCTCTTGCGCAAGCATGAATGCCGACAACTGGCCAGCCGCATCGTGCAGCACATTGAGCTGGTACCGCTATCGGCCTGTGAATCTGCACGCTATGTCAATTTCCGGATCACGCGCTCGGGCAACGATGGCGGTATTCGTCTGGACACCGCAGCGCAGGATGCCTTGCATCGGCATTCACGCGGTAACCCGAGGCGGCTTCACCTGATCATGGACCGTTGTCTGTACGGCGTGGGGCCGGGCGAACGGCGCGAAATTGGCAAGCCATTGATTGAACTCGCCGCACGTGAAAGCGGCATCGCACAGGTGCAGAGCCGCAGGCCGTACAAATGGCCGGTTGTGGGTGGCGTCATTGTGGCCACCGGGGTGGTGGCCTGGGGCGCAGTGGCGCAGTTGTCGGCACAAGCGCCGCAGGCCAAACTGGTGCAGACTGCGCCAGCACCGCTTCAAGCCGTGGTCAAACCCGAGGCGGTGGTGGTGCTCGCCATGATCCCTGCGTCCGCCGCCGAGCAAGCGGTCAAGCAAGATTTGCAGGCCTGTCTGCTGGCCTTGCGTCCTGGAGACCGTTTGCCAAGCGCTGCAGATTTGCTGCGGCCAACCGCACGGATTGCCACGTTTCAATGGCTCGCTAAAGCTGGACTGGCGCTGTCGGCAGTGCCGATGAACGTGTCATTGCCGCAAATCCCCCCAGCCCAGGCTGGCATTGCCTGCAGTTGGATCGATGGTGATGGGCGCTGGATGTTGTGGCGACCGACGCATCTGCCTTTTGAATTAACCGAGGGTGCGCGCGGCGAAGCTGTGCGCTGGTTGCAGATTCAGTTGGAAACCAAAAATTTGTATACCGCGGCTGTCGACGGTACAGCAGGCTGGCGCACGCTGGCAGCGCTCAATGTCTTTCAACGCCAGCATGGCGTGCCTGCGCAAACCCGCGTGGATGCCTGGACGTTGTTTCTTCTGGAGCATGGCACAGCAAAGAACTCCGCCTGAGCGGGCGAAGGCTGAACAGAATATGGATATTGAAATGAATACAGATGAAACCGTGGTGTCGGTAGCGGCGTTACCGGACCTCACCCAACTCGGCCAGCGTCTTGTGGCGCAAGGCAAGCTGACACAGGTTCAGCTTGACTATGCAATGCAAAAACAGAAGGTTGAAGGCGGGCGTCTGGGCCTGTTGCTGGTGCAGCACGGTTTGCTGACCGAGCGTGATTTGGCGTACAACCTTGCCAGTCAGCGTGATTTTCCGTTCATCGAGTCTGATGCCACGCCTACACCAGACCCCCAGTTGCTGGCCCTGTTTAACCGCGAGCTGTGCTTGACGCGCGGCTTCATGCCGTTGGCACGCGAGGGCGACGTGGTTCACATTTTGTTGGGCAACGGCGACCCCGACAACCTGCAGGAGCTGGTGCAGCGTCGTTGCGGCTGCAGTCCGAAGTTTTTTCAGAGTGAGTTCACGCATGTGATGCAACTGGTGCGCCAGACCTATTACTTTGCGCAAAACCCGGCCGAGAGCCTAATCAAACGCGAAATTGCGTTGTTGTCTGATGATGTAGATCATTCCCGCAGCCCTGAAAAACTGCTTGAATATGTGCTGCACTTGGCGGTACGCGAGCGCGCCACTGACGTCCACCTCGCACCGTCGGTCAGCAGTTACCACTTGTTGTTCCGTATTGATGGCGTGTTGCGCCCTATGTTCGCACTGCCTACCTCGCTGTCGCGTCTGGTGGTGTATGTCAAACTGGGCGCTGAGATGGATATCTCGGAACAACGTCGCCCGCAAGATGGCAGCTTTCAGACCACGGTGCTTGACGCGCCGTTTACTGTTCGTGTCTCGACCCTGGTCACCGAGCACGGTGAACGCATGGTGTTGCGCCTGTTACCCGAGAGTTCAGACCTTTCCCGGCTGGAGCAGCTTGGGTTTCGCGCTGAACATATCGCGCTGCTGCAGCGCATTTTTGCCAAGCCGTCAGGCATGGTGCTGTTGACCGGCCCCACTGGCTCGGGCAAAAGCACCACCTTGCATGCTGCCTTGCGCTTGCAACACTTGATTGAGCGCAACGTGCTGACAGTGGAAGACCCCATTGAATACCGGTTGTCCACCATTGGCCAGACCCAGGTGAACCGTCGCGCAGGCTATGAGTTCAGCACGGCGTTGCGACACTTTCTGCGCCACGACCCCGATGTGATTCTGGTGGGCGAAATCCGCGACACCGAGACGGCTCAGGCCACGGTAACCGCGTCGGCCACTGGCCATTTGGTGCTGTCGACCCTGCACGTCTCCAGCGTGTTTGGTGTCATGACCCGTCTGATCCCGCTGGGGCTAGCACCACAAACCATTGCTGAAAATCTGGTGGCCATCGTGAACCAGCGGCTGGTGCGGCGCAACTGCCCGTTTTGCAGCGCACCCGTGGCAACTACACCGGTTCAGCAAGCTTGGTTGGGTCGCTTTAACAGTGCAGGCGTTATGCAAGGCTGTGGTTGTGCGCGCTGCGCAGACACCGGTTTTCTGGGGCGTTTGCCCTTGTACGAAATATTGTGTGTGGACGAGCCGCTGGCCAACGCCATTGCCGAAGGTCAGGGCCGCACCGCCTTGCGGCAGATCGCTATTGAGGCGGGGTTCGAGCCGATGCTCGACATGGCCAAATGGCGCATTGCCCAGGGCCAGACCACGCTTGAGGAAGTCTGGCGTGTGATCGGCGAGAGCCCAGCGTAATTAACCAAGCGACTCATCAGCCATGAATACCTACGCCTACCGACTCTTGTTGCCCAACGGACGCACCCGTTTGGGCATGCTGCGCCTGATGGTGGAGCGCGACCTGTCGGCCCGCATCTGGTTGGAGCGGCATTTTGATGCGGTGGTGTTGAGTCTGTATCGCCTGCCCGGTTGGGTAGCCTCGGTGCTGGGTGCGGTCGGTGGTGTTACCGGTCAGACGCTGCCGCCGCTGGAGTTAAGAGGCTTGTTGCGCGACCTCGCCGTCATGACACGCGCTGGCGTGCCCATTTTGGAAGGCCTCAAGGCCATGGCAGCCGAGAAGGACAGCTCGCAACGCCGCATCGCAGCCACGGCGCGCCTGCTGATTTCAGCGTTGGATTCTGGTGCATCGGTGAGTGAGGCTTTCAACCGCTATCCCAATATTTTTCCCGAGTCAGTGCGCAATTTGATGGCCATTGGCGAAGAGTCCGGGGCCATCGACCGCATGCTGCTGGAAGCGGCGGAACACATTGAGCGCATGACCATGCTGGGGCGCAATATGCGCCAGGCCATGATCTACCCGGCCTTTGTTTTTGCCACCATTTTGGGCGCTGCGCTATTCTGGATTTATTACGTCATTCCCAACTTGGCACAGTTGTTTTTGCAGATGCAAGTCAAGTTGCCGGCGATCACACGCGGCGTGATGAAGTTGTCGCAATGGTTAGAGGGCAATGCGCTGCCGTCGCTTTTTTTGGTGGTCGTGCTGGGCGTTGGGCTGTGGGTGCTGATCAAGTTCAACAAGCGCTCGCGCAGGTTCTTGTCCACTATGGCGCATCGCTTGCCCATTGCCCGTGTGCTGGTTACCGCCTCGGGCATGGCTTTCATTACTGAGCATCTGGCCCTCATGATTGCAGCTGGGGTCGACATCATGCGCAGCTTGGGTGTGCTCGAGCGCGCCTTGTCT
>JBGSRY010000534.1:0-3733 GCA_041737325.1 Rhodoferax sp.
GTATTCACCGGCCGGGTACATGCCGGGCATTTCAGCGGTTTCGCCGCCGATCAGGGCGCAGCCGGACAGCTCGCAGCCTCTGGCGATGCCGCCCACCACGGCAGCGGCGGTGTCCACATCGAGCTTGCCGCAGGCAAAGTAATCCAGAAAGAACAGCGGCTCGGCGCCTTGCACCAGCACGTCGTTCACGCTCATGGCCACCAGGTCGATGCCCACGGTGTCGTGCATGTTCCACTCGAACGCCAGTTTCAACTTGGTACCGACACCGTCAGTGCCGCTTACCAACACGGGTTCTTTGTAGCGCTTGGGCACTTCAAACAGCGCGCCAAAGCCGCCAATACCGGCCAGCACACCGTCGCGCATGGTTTTTTTGGCCAGCGGCTTGATGCGCTCAACCAGCGCGTCGCCCGCGTCAATGTCAACGCCAGCGGCTTTGTAGGAAAGGGGGGTAGTGGGTGTGCTCATGGTGGTGCGGAAGGGTAGGGGTAAGGCCGGGCCGACCCAAAACGTCAGGCCGGCAAAAGATGCCCGGGATTTTAGGCGATGCCCTTTAGCTTGCGGCGATTGAGCTGGCCGTCAAGCGTCAGCCGAAGGCGGGTGGTTTTATTGCAGGGATGTCGTCGCCGAAAATGTCAAATTCAGCCCGCTGGCACGCAGTGCCGCAAACATGGTCTTGGCAGTAGGGTTGCCTTGACCTGAATGCGGTATGGCCTTGTAAAGACTGGCCTTGGATAAATTGCCGACATCAGCCACCCGGGCCAGACCACCGCGCGCATCCACCACATGGCGCAGGGCAGCTATAAAGACAGCGGGCTCCAGGTCCTGCGCTGCTTGCGTCAGGTACTGCGCGGCAAAGTTGTCGTCTTTGAGTTTGTTAGCGAGCCAGTCGGTATGCTTCATTGGATATTCCTTTGCTGCCAGTTTTTCAGGCGTTTACGGGCCGTTTTGATGGCGCTTTTTTGACCAGACTTATCGCTGCCCGCCAGCAACAAAACCACGCGACCGGACTCGATGCCGTAGTACACGCGCCAGCCCTGTCCATGGTCGATACGCAGTTCAAACAAACCACCCTCCAAGCCCTTGCAGTCGCCAAACAAACCCAATTCCAGTCGTACCAACCAGGCTGCAATGGCTGCTTGGGCGACCAAGTCGGGCAGCGAATCAAGCCACTACCCAAATAGGTCAACGCTGTCTTCGGTGTAATGCAGCAAGGTGTGCGGGATGGGGATGACCATACCTAAATTTTATCTTAAAAGAGACTTTTGTCTCTTGGAACTTTTCAGAAATACGTGGATGCCAGGATGATGATGCCAATGTTCAGGCATTGAACCTGATCACCCCAAAATCAGGAAAACGATTCCGTTCTGGTCGTGAACCGCCCTTCCAACAGCTTCACCGCCGCCCACAGCATGCGGTTGGCGGGGGTGGGCACGCCCAGCGCCTCGCCACGGCGCACGACATGGCCGTTCAGAAAATCGATTTCGGTCGGTTTGCCGCGGCGCAAGTCGTGCGCGGTGGACGACATCTGCGTGGCCATGCTGTGCGCAATGGCGCTCACCTGCGCTTCAAGGTCACCCGGCAAGGCCACAGCGTCGGCCAGCGCCACGGCACGGCACTCTTGCACCAGGTCGCGCAGCACATCTGCCAGGCCAGGGCGCTGCATCAAGGGCCCGTAGGCCATCTGGCCGATGGCAGACAGGCCGTTGTAAGCGCAATTGATAACCAGCTTGGTCCACAGCACGTTGCGCACATCGGCGCTGATTTGCGTTGGCACGCCAGCAGCTTGCAGCGCTTGTGCCAGCGCCGCGCTGCGCGCGCTGAGTTCAATGATCAGCTCGCCGCGCCCGTGGTGACGCAGGTGGCCAGGGCCAGCCATTTCTGCGGCCACATACACCGCCGCTGCCGCCACGTCCACGCCCGGCAACACCGCACGCAAGCGCTCGGCGTTATCGACACCGTTTTGCAGGCACAGCACCAACGCACCGGGTTTGAGGTGCGGGCCCATTTGCGCTCCGGCGGCTTCGGTGTCGGTGGACTTGACGGCAAATAACACCACGTCAGCGTGGGTCACTGCACTGGGAAATTCGCTGGCACCGGGGTGCACCACTTCATCAAACGACAGGGTTTGCAGGCGCAGCCCCTGGCTCTGGACGGCCAGCACATGCGCCGCGCGGCCGATCAGCGTCACGGCAAAACCCGCACGTGCCAGCATGCCGCCATAAAAGCAGCCCACCGCACCGGCACCCATCACGGCAAAGGAAAGGGGGGAGGGGTGAGATACTGGCATGGCGGGTTCCGGAAAAGTGTGTTGGATGCGTGTGGCAGGGGGGTGAGGGGCATTCTAAAAGGGCTGAATGGGCGCTTGGCTGCGGTGTTGCACATGCCTTATGCGCATCTGGTGTTCACACTGCCGCACTGCTTCAATGGTTTGTATGGTGTCCACCCGCGTTGGCTGATCGACACCCTGTTTGGCTGCACCGCGCAAACCTGACTTCCTGTTGCCGGTGCAGTCACTGTCCAGACTCTTCCGGGGCAAGTTCATGGCGGCGCTGACGGCGGCGCACAAAGCATCGCTGGGTGAGCTTGCCCAGGTGCTGGAGTACTTGAGCCGCTATACGCACTGCACAGCCATCAGCAATGAGCGTATCCGTGCCATCACCGACACCGCGGTCTCGTTCACGGTGCGAGCTGACCATGGCGCGCGTGGCCAAGATGGATGTCAGTCTGTGCCCGTGCTGCAAGGTGGGGCGTTTGCAGGTCACGGCGGTGTTGCAGGGGCAGGCCCGTTTGCCGCCACCCACTGGCTCAGACTTGCCGCCCAACCGAGGGCCACCATGACAGCGCGCGGGTTTTGTCAACGCGGGGTTTCATCGCGCAACGCGGGCGTGGGGGTGGGCTTGCGTGCGTCGTCGCAAAAGACGGGCAGAAGACATAAGCTGCACGGGTTGTCCTGCGCATTGGAGCCCAATCTACGGTTCTGCAGCAACGACAAACACCTGGCTCGGCGATACCCACGGGCATAATCGCGTCACACGGGTGGTGCGAAGCTTTCAATCCCCTTTATCGCCACCGACTGTGGTGGCAGTTCAGTCCAACAAGGTTTATCTTGCGCGGGAGGCGTTCATGGTTTGTTTCAGCATCGCAGCGCGCAAGATAAACGCTATTTGTTAGGTGTCAGGATTAAAACATGGTCAGAGATGATGTCAAAAAAATTCAGATTGACATTGAGGCCGATGGGCAAAGTACTTTGTCATTGATGCTCTGTCGTGATGGGACTATTGGACGCCAAGGCAATGGAAGTTTGCCACCAGACAAAGTCAGCGTACTTGGAGTCACAGATGGCGATGAGTTCAAAAAACTGATTGAGCTAGTCGATGAGCGAGTCTTTGATCATCAAGGAATCTTCGATCATCCGAACAAGCAAGGCATATCAATTAAATACTCCGTTGTGTTCATCGGAGAGAAGCCGAATCTTCGTGTTTTTGAGTTTCGCCTTGGCCTTGAGAACAAAGATGTTGGTGACCTCTTGCCTTACTTCGATGGGCTAATTAGAAACGCAGCGGCGCTTACCGACAGATGGTATTCAAAAGCAGTCGCAGAAAAAAGTGTTGCCCGGCCTGCAGAAAGCCTCGCTCCTCCCTCAAAAAAGCCATGGTGGCAGCTATGGTGAAGCTGACGCATAACCTTACAGTCGAGAGAACAACCAACAAGCTGTCGCTTGTTGGTTCCCTCC
>JBGSRY010000556.1:0-2818 GCA_041737325.1 Rhodoferax sp.
GACCGCTGCGGCTGCGGTGAGTCGTTTCGCGTGTGAACCTGCAGGCTGACGACTTTGCGCTGTTCGGTCTGCAGCGGCGTTTCAAGCAAGACCGGGCACAGCTTGATGCACGCTGGAAAGACCTGCAGCGTCAAGCGCATCCCGACAAATTCGCTGCCCAGGGTGCGGCGGCACAACGCCTGGCCATGCAATGGTCGGTGCGCATCAACGAGGCTTACCAGCGCCTGAAAAACCCGCTCAAACGTGCCGCCTACCTGTGCGAACTGCAGGGTGCAGCCGTCAACGCAGAAAACAACACGGCCATGCCGGCTGCTTTTTTGATGCAGCAAATGGAATGGCGTGAAGCGTTGGACGACGCAGAAACCGTTGAAGATTTAGAGAAAATCAGCCTGCAGTGCAAGCAGGCCGAGCTTGATACGCTACAAAATATAGAGCAGCTTCAGGATGTGTCGCAAGATTATCCAGCCGCTGTCGCTCAAGTCAGGGCACTGATGTTCATGGAACGTTTTGCGGCGGATGTGGATGCCCGACTTGACCAGCTTGGGGCGTGAGCGCCCCCCAATTTTCGTAACCCACCATGGCCTTACTTCAAATTTCCGAACCTGGGCAAACGCCCAACCCGCATGAACGGCGCATTGCCGTGGGCATTGACCTGGGTACCACCCATTCCCTGGTGGCCAGCGTGCGCCACGGCGTGGCCGAATGTTTGCCTGATGCCCAGGGCCGGGTGATTTTGCCGTCGGTGGTGCGCTACCTGGCCGGTGGTGGCCGCCAGATCGGAGCCGAAGCCGTGGCTGCTGGCCTGGCAGACCCTGAAAACACCATTGCCTCGGTCAAACGCTTCATGGGGCGTGGCTTGAAAGACGTGGCCCTGGCGGCCAAGCTGCCGTACCAGTTTGTGGATCACCCTGGCATGCTGGGCATCCAGACGGTGCAGGGTGAAAAATCCCCGGTCGAAGTGAGCGCTGATATTTTGGCCACCCTGCGTTACCGGGCTGAAGACACCTTCAACAGCGATCTGTATGGTGCGGTCATCACCGTGCCCGCCTACTTTGACGATGCCCAGCGCCAAGCCACCAAAGACGCGGCGCAACTGGCCGGTTTGAACGTGCTGCGCCTGATCAACGAGCCCACGGCTGCCGCCATTGCCTACGGACTGGACAACGCGTCTGAGGGGGTGTATGCGATTTATGACCTGGGCGGTGGCACGTTTGACATCTCCATCTTGCGCCTGACGCAAGGCGTGTTTGAGGTGGTAGCCACAGGTGGTGACTCGGCCCTGGGGGGTGACGATTACGACCACGCCTTGGCCGACTGGGTGCTGGCGCAAACCGGCATGAGCGTCACCCAAGCCAGCGATAAAGCCGCCTTGAAAGCTGCCGCACGGGCTTGCAAAGAAGCCTTGACCGATATCGATTCAATAGCGTTTAGCCCAGAATTTACGGGGGCTAGAGGCCAATTTGTTGTAAAACGTTGCGACTTTGAGACGGCCACCCAGGCGTTGACCGCCCGCACCCTGCAAGCGGTGCGCAAAACCCTGCGCGATGCCCAGCTGGGCGTGGACGAGGTCAAGGGCGTGGTGCTGGTGGGGGGCTCCACGCGCATGCCGCAGATTCAACAAGCGGTGGGTGCGTTTTTTGGCCAAACGCCGCTCACCAACCTGAATCCGGACGAGGTTGTGGCACTGGGTGCCGCCCTTCAGGCCAACCAGTTGGCGGGTAACAACCCGGGCGGTGAGCTGCTGTTGCTGGACGTGATTCCGCTCTCTTTGGGCATTGAAACCATGGGCGGCCTGGCCGAGCGCATTGTGTTGCGCAACGAGACCATTCCCACTGCCAAAGCCCAAGACTTCACCACCTACATCGACGGCCAGACGGCGTTGGCGCTGCACGTGGTGCAGGGCGAACGTGACTTGGTGGCCGATTGCCGCAGTCTGGCGCGGTTCGAGTTGCGTGGCATTCCGCCCATGGCTGCCGGTGCGGCGCGCATCCGCGTCACCTTTACGGTGGATGCCGACGGGCTGCTGAGCGTGTCGGCGCGTGAACAAACCAGTGGGGTTGAGGCGCAAATTGCCGTCAAACCCTCATACGGTCTGGCCGACGACCAGATTGCCCGGATGCTGGCCGAGAGCTTCACAACGGCCGAGTCTGACATGCAGGCCCGCGCCGTGCTGGAGGCGCGCGTGGATGCTGACCGCATGGTGCTGGCCACGGTCAGCGCCCTGAAGGCCGACGGTGATCTGCTTGATGACTTGCAGCGTGCTGAAATAGACCGCTTGATGCAAGCCGTGCAAGCGGCCCGCACCCTCACCGATGCCAAAGCCATTGAAGCCATCACGCAGGCGCTGGCCAAAGGCACCGAAGCCTTTGCCGCCCTGCGCATGAACCGTGGCATCCAGCAGGCGCTGGCAGGTAAAAACATAGAAACCATCTAAAAACTTTGTGGGTCAGACCACTCAATCGACCATGCCCATCATCAAAATCCTGCCCCACGCCGAATACTGCCCCGAAGGCGCTGAAGTGTCAGCCCCGGCGGGCACTTCGATTTGCGAAGCGCTGCTGGAAAATCACATCAATATCGAACACGCTTGCGAGATGAGTTGCGCTTGCACCACCTGCCATGTGATCGTCAAGGAAGGCTTTGAGTCGCTGGCCCCGTCCGAGGAAGAAGAGGACGACCTGTTGGATCGCGCCTGGGGCCTGCAACCCCTGTCGCGTCTGAGCTGCCAGGCCATTCTGGCGCAGAAAAATCTGGTGATTGAGATACCCAAATACTCGATCAACCACGCCAAGGAAAACCACTGAACCTGCGAGAAACC